>DBWE01000037.1:0-284 GCA_002308315.1 Clostridiales bacterium UBA1246
AAGGACGTGGCGAACGACGTGCTTGCCAAGGCGGTGGAGGCGCAGGACTACACCGTGCTCGGCGTGGAGTAAAGCGCGTCATACGGAGGAAAGATATGTTTGTGATAATCATCGGGATCGCCGTGCTCGTCGGCCCGTTTTACGTGCTGATCAAAGTGCTCTCCGGCAGAAACGACCCGCCGAAGTCCGAACCTCCGCGCACGGCTCCGCGCAGGGATCCCATTGATAAGCACATGGATGAGAATTACGCCGATATCGACTGGCTGAGAAACGGAAAGCTGTAA
>DBWE01000037.1:383-2953 GCA_002308315.1 Clostridiales bacterium UBA1246
AAAGAGGTATCGCTGCGCGTTAAATTTGATCCGATCCCCCACCGCTTCGCGGAGCCCCCTTTCGCAAAAGGGGCCTTTGGGGACGCGGCTTCCGCAGAAGCACAGACTGCCGTCGAAACAATGGCTCCCTTTCGAAAAGGGAGCTGTCGAGCGACGGCGAGACTGAGGGATCGGTTTTGATCCGTCGCGAATGCGACACCTCGTCGGAGCATGCTCCACTCACTTCGTTTCCGCGGGAAGCTTACTGCTTCCCGCGAAAACTTCGTATCGCTCCGTTGCTCCTCCTCTCAAACCACGACCCACTTTGTCGGGCTCGCGGTTTGTTCAAAAAGACATCTTATCGGTATCTCCGATGGATCACACTCTATCCCTCCGGGGCTGCGCCCCACCTCCCTTTTCAAAAGGGAGGCATTGTGGGGACGCGGAGCCCCCTTTCGCAAAAGGGGCCTTTGGGCAAAAACAAGGAACCGAGGCGACTGTTTTCTGCCACCTCGGCTCCTTGTTTTTTCAAGGACTTTTGCTACAGCTCCTTTAAAAGCCTTTGCCGACTATCTCAAGAAAAAGGAACTGTTACTGGTTGAACTTCGATGAAATCAGCAGATGAAATCCTGCCGTCAGGGCGACTCGGAATGATTTCAAAGCCCAGAGTAACGGAATCTATAGCATCTAGATCTTGCTCATTGCCAAAATAATCATAATAGTAGAGTTCCATACGTTCTACTCTGCACGAATGGGGTAACGCATATGAACCGGTCATACTGCTCATAACCATTTTGTTGTTAATTGCTATGTTATCATACGTAAAAGACGCAGGATAATCCGTATTATTTTCAAAATAGATCAAAAGAGGATTCCTGACTGACGGATTATCGTTTGGCGCAACTAATATCCTATAATTGTTTGAGTAATACGCCTCTACTCCATCAAAAACGAGTTTTTTCTGAGTTGGCACTATAATCTGATGTCATAACAGAAGCGGAAGCAATGCATATTTTTTCTTCATTGAGGTCACTATATGAACAGTTAAATGAAAATTGAATCTCCTTAATGTGCTCAATCCCTGCAAGCATCATTTCATCTCGAGAAAGGCCAAAATCAGCTTCCGCTTCCATTCCTCCGAAGATGTGTCCGAATGAATTAGTGGGTATAGTATATCCGTTTACACTTGCCCCACTTAGGGAATACTTGATCTCTCTTTGACTGTGATTTTGAATAATAACTTTGACAGCATAGGTTTTGTATGAAGAATTGCACTCCATCCCAGTGACAGTAATAGTTATTACATCGCTATCATATATGACAGTTTTTTCTATATCAGGACAAGGGATTTCCCCGGTTGGAACAGATACACCTGTACCACCGGAATGACTTGTGTTCTTTTTTTCTGACAGCTTTATTGTACTAGATGCTCCATCCCATTCGACATTGAGATTTAATGAATCGGCGATAGCGCGTACAGGTAAATACGTCGTTCCGTCAATAATAAACGGCTCAACCGTTGCTCCTGTTGCATCTTTAAGATCAATCGGACGGTCATTCATAGTGACCTTAATGTCCCTGTAACTCAATGTTGCTTGTATGCTTCCATTACTTGCCATAGCTGATACGGAAAAGCAAAATACCAAGGTTATGACAGTTATCAAAATAAAGATTCTTTTTTCTTTCACTAGTCAGCCCTCCATTCAGTATACAGACAGCTTTTCCTAAATTAGTATAGCACTTTTTGCCAAGGCTCACAAGCAAAAAAGCAGTCAGAGGCGAGCCTCTGACCTCCCTTCAGACTAATTAATGCAATTCATGGAGCACCCGGAAATAAGTCCCCCTAATCTCGGGAAAAGAGATTAGAGGGACTTGTTTCAACACTCCAAATAGTTCAATGACATAGACCGCCGCGCGGGCAGGCTTGTTTCTATTTTATTTCATTCGCCGCTTCCGGCGATATCTTCCTTTCGGAAGGTCATCAGCTCTTCCTTCGTGGGCGCCTCCATGGCGGCCAGGCGGTCGGAATGATTGGCTACGGCGCGCTCGAAGATGTTGCGCACGTCGCGGGCGTTGCCGAAATTGTCGTCCCTGTCCTCATACATGCTCTCAAAGAGCTCCGCGGCGAACCTGCGCGCCTCTTCGTCCGGCTCGTACTGGTTTTTCGCGCACAGGGACTCGAATATCTTCATCAGCTCTTCGCCGTTGTAGTCCTCAAAATGAAAATACTTTCCGAAGCGGGATTCGAGACCCGGGTTGGAGGAAATAAAGCGCTCCATGGGCTCGGGATAGCCTGCCGCTATCACCACCAGCTCCTCGCGCATGTCCTCCATGCTTTTGAGGATTATCCCTATCGCTTCCTGTCCGAAATCGTTTGCCGCGTTTTCCGGCGCGAGGCTGTACGCCTCGTCTACGAACAGTATGCCGCCGCGGGCCTTTTCCACGGCCTCCTTCGTTTTCAGCGCCGTCTGGCCCACGTAGCCCGCCACGAGGCCCGCGCGGTCCACCTCGACGAGCGTGCCCTTGGAAAGCACGCCTATGGAGCGGTACAGCCGCGACAGCAGCCGGGCCACGGTGGTCTTGCCCGTGCC
>DBWE01000037.1:2985-3119 GCA_002308315.1 Clostridiales bacterium UBA1246
TCAGCTCGTTATCCGCGCGGAGCTTTCTGACCTTGATGAGGTTTATAAGGCTCCTTACGTCCTTTTTCACCTGCTCGAGCCCTACGAGCGAGTCGAGCTCGGCAAGCAGGTCCTCCAGCTTTTCGGGCGGGGGC
>DBWE01000037.1:3151-6130 GCA_002308315.1 Clostridiales bacterium UBA1246
CCGCCGCGGAGGCGGCGGAGGCGGCGAATCCGAGAGGATCGTCGGAATTCAGCACCGCATCCAGCTCGCCCGTCAGCCTTGCCATGAATTCCGTTTCCGACGCTATCGCGACCCTTTTGTCGCATATCCTCATCATCAGGGCGCGGACGAAGGCAAGCAGCTCCTCCGCGGCTTTCCTGTTGGTTATGACGAGCACTCTGAAGAAATCGGGTATTTTGAGCTCTTCGAATTCGGACTCCGCCGATACCAGCTCCCAATAAAGATACGTGGGCTTCTTCTGCCCCTTGGAATACAGGCAGTTCACGGCCGCGAGATGATCCTCGCTTATCGTCTGCCCGTGCCACAGACCTATGGCCGCTCCGCGCATGAACTCGTCCACCTGTCCGGCGAACTCCGCGTGGCCTATGGTGCGGTAGAGCGCGGAGCTCTTGACGAGATAGAAGCCGTGAAGGTTGTCGTTGGGATCGAATTTATATGCCATGGGTCTGTCTCCTTCGCTTCGTTTTCTCCCGGACGGACGCCGGGCAGTTATCGGGCGCGCTGCGAGGTGCAGCGCGCCCGAAACGGCTTTGTTTTTTTCGTTTGCCTCGGATTACAGGCTGCGCTTCTTGTCGAAGTACTTCATTATATCGAAGGAGCCGAGCTCGCGCATGTAGGCGCCCGTGATATTCAGGCTCAGGCCGGTGTGGCTGNNACGCCGAAGAAGAAGCCGCCGTCGTGCAGGATGTCGGGGTTGATCACGACCAGGCCCATCATGCCGTTGCAGTTCTCCTCGACCCACTCGAACAGATAGGCGTCGTCGCGCAGCTTGATGTAGTAGCAGGGGCTGCTCCAGGTCGCGCCGCCGCTGTTGTCGTTCTGGAAGATGGTCCAGCTGGAGCTCTCGGGGGAGCTGTAAACGTGGATGGAGCTCATGGTATCGCTGTACGCCCAGGCATAGCTCTTGCCGACCAGGTCGGTGGTGAAGTGATGACGGCGGGCAAAGGGCGGTACGATATCGCCGTATTCAAGCACGCCGAACTTGGCTACGGAGCCGATCTCCCATTCGCTGTGCCAGTTGCCTATCTGAGCGCGCACCGTGGTGGTAAGACCGGTGGAGAAGTCCACGGCCTGGGTCACGTTGGCGAAATCGGGATCGCCGGTGAGCATGTGGGAGAAGAAATAGATGTCCTTTGCCGGCTCGAAGCAGACGTACTTCTCTTCCTGCCACTCGCCGCCGGGGAAACGCCATTTCAGCTTGTCGGCGCTTATCACGTCATATTCGTACACTATGCTGCCGTCGCCGCCCCAGGGCGCGATCGCGTGCTTCTCGCAGTCCAGCTTGACCTTGAACTGTTTGCCCACGAGGAAATCGCAGAAGGGCAGGTTGTTGCCGCTGGCCATGATGTTGGGGCCGCCGAACTCGAATATGCGCTGGGACTCCCGGGCATGCTGCAGCGCCTCTTCCCTGGTCATGGGGATATCGGTATCCATGGGCCTGTAGGAATAGCGGGCGCCCTTGCCCTTGAGCATCGCCATGGGGGGCTCCTTGTCGCCGAAGGTGGTTATCTTCTCAAGATGCGCGGCGTCGCCGGTTATCTCGAGCTTCGCGGTATGTACGCGGTAAACGAAATCGTCGTTCTCCTCGAAGCCGAATTCCATGCCGGCGGCGGTGCGGTCGAAGAAGTTGAGGATCTCTACCCAGAATTTTCCGCCGAACTCGACCTCGGAACGGGTGTAGATATAATACTCGTCGTCTATGCGCAGGTAGTCGGAGGGGTTGGTCATGGTGATGCCGCCCATCTTGTCGCCGAGCTCGACGAGGGTGGAGCAGACAACGCTGGGGAAGAAGGTAAGCAGCTCGTAACCGGTGCTGAAGTCCCAATGCAGGCCGCGGCCCTCGAGACGGTTGGTGGTGGTGTGGAGCTTCGCGGGCTTCTCGTTATTGCCGAAGTCGGCCCAGCCGAAATAATAGTGGCGCTGGACCTCGCGGGGGATGCTGCGCATGTGGGTGGGCTTTCTCATGCCGAACATGTCTCCGCCCACGGGCACCTCGATGCCGTACCAGGTCTCAAAAGCGGTCAGAGCCCAGCTGCCGGTGTCTATTACCAGATGCCAGCCGCGGTCGGTGCCGGGGATGAGGTGGGTCAGCAGAGCTATGCGGCCCAGGCATACCACGGTGTAGGGCGCGGAATATTCCTTGCCGTTCTCGGTCACGGTGAGCTTCTCCGCGTCGTCGATGCGGTACTCCAGCTGCTCGGGAGCGAACTCGCCCTCAAGAGCGGCCTTGAAGGATTTGCCGATAAGGCAGGTGCAGGATTTTCCCTCGGCCTTGGGCTGAGCGGCCAGCTTGCGGTCGACCTCTTCCTTGGTCATCGGGTTGTACGTTGTGAAAAACATAAAAAACCTCCCCTAAATTTATTTTTTTATTATATATATTGAGTATACATTGCCTTAGGCCTCTTGTCAAAGCCATTATCGCGTATATGTAATTTTTTTGCGGTTATTTTTCCCCAAAAAAACACCAAGACCCCGATCAAATGATCGGGGTCGAGTAGCAAGCCTTACGCTTTGGCGTTGAGCTCCTTGGTGAGCCTGCTCTTTTTGCGGGCCGCATTGTTCTTGTGGATTAATCCCTTTGCAACAGCCTGGTCGACAGCCTTGACGGTGTCGCTGTAGGCCGCCTGCGCCGCCGCCTTGTCTTCCTGCACAAGAGCGTCGAACTTTTTGATCTTCGTTTTCAGCGCGGTCTTGTTGGCCTTGTTCACGGCGTTTTTAGCCTTGGAAAGCTGATCGCGTTTCGCGGCCGATTTAATGTTGGGCAAATAACTCACCTCCTCAATTTTCCTGCGCGGAATGATAGTTTAGCACCCTTTTTCATAAAAAGCAAGATGTTTTTTCTTTTTGTTCTCCGTTTTTTCCGAAAAAAGCGCCGTTTGAAGTCCCCGGAGTTTTGACGGAGCGGTTTTTCACCGGGAAAAGGACGACGCCCCGGGACCT
>DBWE01000204.1:0-224 GCA_002308315.1 Clostridiales bacterium UBA1246
CCGCGACCTGGCCCGCCCGCAGGCGGCAAGTCCCATCTCTCGCGCGTCGGAGCGTACTGCATATCGTTCGCTCCGACCTTTTTTCAAAGGTCAAAGCTCATTCATTCCGTCGCTCCTCCTTTCAAAATCGGACCCGCTCCGCCGGGCTCCGATTTTGTTTTCAGAGAGCGCATAATTGCGTCGACGGTGCCAAAAAGAAATCCATTCGGATGAATGGGTCCTCT
>DBWE01000204.1:320-2538 GCA_002308315.1 Clostridiales bacterium UBA1246
CGACCTTTTTTCAAAGGTCGGAGCTCGCTTATCCCGCCGCTCTCACGGCGCGTTTTTCGTTTTGTATTTTCAGTCTTCTTCCCTCAGCCTCAGCCGCACCCCGATCTCCTCAAGCCGCCGGAAAAAATCGGGAAAGCTTTTTCCGACCGCCTCGGCCCCGTCTATTACGCCGCCCACGGAGGCGCAGAGCACCGAAAGGGCCATCACCACCCGGTGATCCCCGTGGCCGCAAAGCGTCTGCGCGGGCCGCGATATCCCGCAGCCGACGCTTATCCTGTTTTCATCAACTCGCATTTCCGCGCCGAATTTCCGCAGCTCCTCCGCCATTGCCGCTCCCCGGTCGCTCTCCTTTATGCGCAGGCGCCGCGTGCCGGTGAAAACTCCGCCGTTTCTCATGGCCGCGTAAGCGAACATCACCGGTCCGAGATCGGGGCAGTCCGAAAGATCGAGCTCCGGGCGGCCTTCGTCCAGCGCGCGGAAATACTCCGCGCATATTCTGTCTCCCTGCAGGCTGTTTTCGTCAAGGCCCGTCACCCGGGCTCCCAGAGCAAGGAAAAAAGCTGCGTTGGACCAGTCGCCCTCAACGGTACGCTCCCCGGGGATATAACTCTGCCCGCCCTCGGTCTCCAGCTCGGTCTCGCTCACCCACCGGGCCTTTATTCCGCTTTCGCGCAGCGCGGAGAGCGTCATGTCTATATACGCCCGGCTTTCGACCGGAGGGCGCAGTTTTATTATGCTTTTCTCCCGCGTCAGCGGCAGGGCGAAGAGCAGTCCGCTGACGAATTGGCTGCTCACCGCTCCGTCAAGCCCGTACTCTCCGCCGGCGAGACGGCCCTTCACGCGCACTCCGCCGTCGTATTTTTCAAGCGTCAGGCCCCGCTCACGGCACATTTCCTCATAGACCGTCAGCGGTCTTCTCATGAGCGCGGCGCCGCCCTCAAGTCTCATCTCGTTACCCGACAGCAGGCACAGCGGAATGAAAAAACGCAGCACCGCCGCGCTGTTCCCGCAGCGCAGCACCGCGCTTTCGGCCCGCACGGGATCGGCCCCCCGTATTAGGGCGCGGCCGCCTTCGAGCCTGACCTCCGCGCCGAGCGCCCTTACGCATTCCAGTGCCGCCGCGACGTCTTCCGACGCGTCGACCCGCTCAACGCTTCCCTCGCCCCGGGAGAGACCGGCGCAGATGATCATGCGCTGAGCCATGCTCTTGCTCGGCGGCGCTTCGACACATCCGCCGGGCAAGGAAGGATATATCTCGGCTCTCATTCTTCTTTTTCCATTATGAGCAGCTCCATGGCCTCCGTGTATCCGTCGAGGCCGTGGCCGGTTATCGCGGCTATGCACGCCTCGCGGACGTAGCTGCGGCGGCGGAAATCCTCTCTTGCCGATACGTCGGAGATATGCACCTCCACCGTGGGTATGCCCACTGCCCTCACGGCGTCGAGAAGGGCGACGCTGGTATGCGTGTACGCGCCGGGATTGAGCACTATACCGTCGGTATTGCCGAAGGCGTCCAGGATCTTGTCCACAAGATCGCCCTCGTGGTTGGACTGATATATCTCCGCTTCGACGCCGCGCTTGCGGGCGTATTCCCTTATCCTGGAGCACAGGCTCTCATAGCTTTCCGTGCCGTAGATCTCCGGCTCGCGTATGCCGAGCATATTCATGCACGGCCCGTTTATAACAAGCAGCTTCATTTCAAAATCTCCGCTATCCTTTCCGCCGTCTCCCGAGGATCGGCGCCGGTACGCACAACGGCGTCCGCCGCCGCGAGGTAAAGCGGATATCTTTCCTTATACAGGGCGCGCAGCTTTTCCGCATCGTCCGCGAGCGGACGGTCGGCCGTGGGCAGGAGCTCGTTTTCCGGGCGGTCGAGAAAAACGAGCGTGCCGTTCATTTTCAGCGCGTCTACGTTCTCTCTTCTCAGCACCGCTCCCCCGCCCGTGGCGATCACTCCGCCGCAGGTAAGGGAAAGCTCCTTTATCACGCGGCTTTCGATCTCTCTGAATTCCTTTTCTCCCCGCGTGCGGAAAATGTCGGGTATGCTCATCCCCGCCCGCCGCGCCGCTTCGGCGTCGGTATCGGTGAAGCTCCGGCCGAGCTTTTCGGCCAGAAGCGCGCCGACCGTCGTTTTGCCGCTGCCGGGCATTCCCACGAGCACTATCGCGCGCTTTTCAAACAGCAGCTCGCGGTATAATCTTTCCGCCGCATCGGCTCC
>DBWE01000159.1:0-272 GCA_002308315.1 Clostridiales bacterium UBA1246
GGGTTGGTCATGGTGATGCCGCCCATTTCGCCGCCGAGCTCGGAGAGCGTGGTGCAGCAGGTGCTGGGGTTGAAGGAAAGCATCTCGTAGCCGGTGTCGAATTTCCAGTGCAGGCCGCGGCCCTCGATGCGGTTGGTGGGGGTGTGGAGCTTCGCGGGCTTTTCATTGTCACCCTTGTCGATCCAGCCGAAATAGTACTGCCGCTGGATCTCCCGGGGAATGTCGCGGTAGCCGGTGGGCTTTTTGTCGCCGCCGAGACTGCCGCCCACGGG
>DBWE01000159.1:323-9039 GCA_002308315.1 Clostridiales bacterium UBA1246
ACCAGATGCCAGCCCCGGTCCGTGCCCGGGATCAGGTGGGTCAGAACGGTGATCCTGCCCTGGGATACGGCGGCGTAGCCGACGGTGCAGGCCTTGCTCCCTTCCTTCACCTTCAGTGTCTTTTCGTCGATGATCTCGTATCTGAAGGTCTTGGGAGCGAATTTGCCCTCCAGCTTCACGCTGAATTTCATCCCGACGAGGCAGGGGCAGCTCGTCCCGCAGGCGGCGGGGGCGGAGCCGACCTTCTCGTCTACGTATGCTTTGGTCAGGGGATCGAACTTCGTAAAGAACATGGTATTCCTCCTCTTTTGTTATCGTTTCCTGTATTTGATTTTAGTAATTCCGCCGCGAAATGTCAAGGCAGGCGTTCCGCGGCGGGAAAGCTCTTTACGGTGACGCGATGCTCCTGTATAATGACACTGCGTCATGCCGCTCCCGCGGCGCGGCCGGAGCCTTCGGAGAATAAAAAAGCAGAGAGGAACGGAGAATGAAGTTCGGGTGGATCAATATCTTCGGCGCGGTCATCGTGATAGTGATGATGATACCGAATATCGTCTTCGCGGTAAAATATAAGGGCGAAAAAAACGAGTGCTCAAACCGTTTTATGACCGCCGCGGAGCAGATCGGCAGATATGCCTGCGTCATCCTGATGTGGCTGCCGCTGCCGGCGGGCGAATTCGGGTTCGCGCACGTGTCCGGAATGCTTGTTTATCTTTTCGGGAACGCCTGCCTGCTGACAGCGTACCTGGCGGTTTTCGCCCGTTATATGAAGAAGAGAAGCGCGGGGCCCGCGCTTGCCGCGGCAATACTGCCGGCCTGCGTTTTCCTGCTGAGCGGGCTGACCCTGCGCCGTTGGCTGCTGACGGGGGCAGCGCTCCTGTTCGCCGCGGGGCACGTTTACGTATGCCGTGCGGCGGCTCTGTTCAAAACGGAGCGCCGAAGGGACGGAAACTGATATCGGGCCCGCTGCAAAAATCCGGTTTTGCAGCGGGCCCGATATGATTTCGGACTGCCGTCCGTACGTTAAAATTCTATGCCCCGTCTCGCTGCGACGCCCCTGTCGAAGGGGTGTCGCAGCTTTTTCATTTCGGTGATGTAATCGGCTCTTTCCCTCATCGCGTCGGAGGGATCGCGGCCGGTGACGACGAGCTCGAGAGCGGTCGGTTTCCCGTCCATGAATTCCAGCGCCTCCTTTTCCGGAAGGAGAGAGTGATTGCACAGGGAAATCAGCTCGTCCAGAACGACGAGATCGGCGTCCGCGGCCTTTTCGCGCACCAGGCGGAAAAGAGCGGAATAATCCTCCGCCGCCCTTTCGCGCTCTTCCGGGCCCATGTTTCTGAAAAAGCCGTGGCGTTTGGTACATACGCAGACCTCAACGTTCGGGAGGGAGCGGAGCACGTTTATTTCCGAGGAGCTGCCGTCCTTGAAAAACTGCGCGAATACCACGCGTTTCCCTGCGCCGGCGGCCCTCACTGCAAGGCCGACCGCGGCGGTGGTCTTGCCCTTGCCGTCGCCGCAGTAAATATGTATCAGTCCCGCCATATCAAAGCTCCCTGTTTATTACGCGGCGGACAAAGTCCATATCCAGCCCCTCGCGTATGCCGTCGGCCAGAATGTCGTACTGCCGCTGCTTGTATTCCGCGGGATCGAAGCTGCCGAGAGCCTCGAAGGGTACGCCTCTGAGCGAGCACAGGGCTTTCAGAACGGCGTCGCACACGCCCGGCGCGTCGAAAATGCCGTGGATATAGCTGCCGTATACGTTTTTCTCCTCCGTTACCGCCGCCGGCTTTCCGCCGCGGCCCATGTGTATCTCATAGCCCTCGTAGCCCAGACCGTTGAGGGTGGAGAAAAGCCCGGTAAGCCCGGAGAACACGCCGCAGGTCTGAGTCTGTATCTTGTCGCCGGAAAAAACGGTGGAGGCGTCGAGAAGGCCCATGCCGTCTATTTCCGTTACGCCCGCGGCCTCCGCGCCGTCGGGGTCGGATATGTGCCGCCCGAGCATCTGAAAGCCTCCGCATATGCCGAATACGGGCTTGCCCGCGTCGGTCGCTTTTTTCACGGCGGCCTCCAGTCCGCTCTGACGCAGCCACATCAGATCGGCGATAGTGCTTTTCGTGCCGGGGAGTATGATCATATCGGGGTCCTTCAGCTCTTCATGTCGGGAGACGTAGCGCAGCGACACGTTGCCGTAACGCTCGAACGGGCTGAAATCGGTAAAGTTGGAAATGCGCGGCAGACGTATCACGGCGATGTCGATCAGCTTTGCCGCGCTGCCGGAGGCGAAGCGTTCGGTAAGGCTGTCCTCGTCGTCGATATCCACGTGCATGTACGGTATCACGCCCGCCACGGGCACTCCGCAAAGCTCCTCAAGCTGCTTGAGACCGGGCTCGAGTATCGCTTTGTCGCCGCGGAACTTGTTTATGACCGTTCCCTTTATCCTCGCGCGCTCATCCGCCTCGAGCAGGGCGACGGTGCCGTAAAGCTGGGCGAAAACTCCGCCGCGGTCTATGTCGCCCACCAGCAGCACGGGGGCGTCCACGAGCCTGGCCAGGCCCATGTTCACTATGTCGTCCTTTTTCAGGTTGATCTCCGCGGGGCTGCCCGCGCCCTCGATGACGATCACGTCGAATTCGGAGGCAAGGCTTTCGTATGCCTCCATGATATACGGGATGAACTCGGGCTTCCTGCGGTAATACTCTCTCGCACTGAGATTGCCCAGCACGTGCCCGTTCACTATGACCTGGCTGCCTACGTCGGTAGTCGGCTTGAGCAGTATGGGATTCATGCGCACGTCCGGGGCTATCCCGGCGGCCTCGGCCTGGGCGACCTGGGCCCGGCCCATCTCGCCGCCGTCGGCGGTTATGAAGGAATTGAGAGCCATGTTCTGGCTTTTGAACGGCGCGACGCGGAGCCCTTCGCGGCGCAGTATGCGGCACAGTCCGGCGCAGAGCAGGCTTTTGCCCGCGTTGGACATCGTGCCCTGGATCATGATGTTTTTCGCCATTGTCAAACACACTCCTCGAGAGCAGAGATGAAGCGCAGATTTTCTTCGCGGCCGCGCACCGCCGTCCTGTACCAGCCGGGAGAAAGTCCGGGGAAATTGGAGCAGTCCCGAAGGGCTACGCCGTGGGCGAGCAGCTTGCCTCCGAGCTTCTCCGGACCGCGGAAGAGCAGGAAATTCGCTTCCGACGGTATTACCGACAGGCCCCTTGCTTCCAGGGCGGAGGAAAGATACGCGCGCTCGGAGCGTATCAGCTCGCGGGCCTTTGCGACGTGCTCCGTTTCCCGCAGCGCCGCCTCGCCCGCCGCCTGCGCGGGAGCGGACACGTTCCACGGCGGGGTCAGCTCGGCCATGCGGGCGAGCAGAGCGGTATCCGAGCAGATACAGTAGCCCAGGCGGAGCCCGGCCATGCCGTAATTTTTCGTGAAGGCCTTGAGAATGAACAGACCGGGATATTCGCCGGAGAGCTTTTTCATGCCCTCCCGGGAGTCGCTGAGATCGAGAAAGCACTCGTCGACGAAGAGACGTATCCCGAGGCTGCGGCACAGGGAGTATATTTCATAAAGCAGCGGCCGGGGGACGAGCCTGCCCGTGGGATTGTTTGGATTGCATACGAACACCGCGCCGGGGCGCAGGCGTCCGATGTGATCAAGAAAGGAAGCGTCGGGAAGAAAAGCGTTTTCTTCCGTCAGATAATGCCGCTCGACCCTGCAGCCGTTCAGCTCCAGGGCGGAGGAATACTCCGAGAAGGTGGGAGCGAACTCGAGGGCCGTGCCCGGCCCGGCGGCGGCGCAGAAGGCATAGATCAGCTCCGAAGCGCCGTTGCCGCAGAGTATGTGCTCCGCGGGGACCTCCTCGGAGGCCGAGATCGCCCCGACGAGGGCGCGGCAGCAGGGGTCCGGATAGCGGTCCGAGCGCGCGAGAGCCCCGGCCGCGGCCTTTATGACCGACGCGGGCGTTCCGAGAGGATTTATGTTCGCGGAGAGGTCAAGCACTGTTTCCTCACGGCCGGCATCGCCGCCGTGGGGGCTCTTTTTTGCGTAATACATATGCCGTTCATCCTAAAATCATCATTCTTATGCAGAAGCACACGAGGAGCGACAGCGCCGCAGAGACGTACATCAGCCGGCAGCTCAGCGGGATATCTCCGTGCTCCTCGGCGCGCAGGGGATCGCCTATATAGCTCTTTTTATGCAGCACGCCGTGGTACCATGCGTCCCCGGCGAGGCGTATGCGCAGAAGGCCGGCGCATACCGATTCGGTCTGCGCGGAATTGGGGCTCGCGTGCTTGTATCTGTCGCGGCGGAATATCCTCAGACCGTTGTTCACGTCCAGGCGGAGGATACCGCCGGCAAGCAGCATCAGCATGGCCGAGACGCGGGCGGGGATGAAATTCATCACGTCGTCCATGCGCGCCGGGATAAGGCCGATATCCCTGTACGGAGGCTCGACGTAGCCGAGCATGGAGTCCATGGTGTTGACTGCCTTGTAGAAAAAGCCGAGAGGCGCGCCGCCGAGGGCGATGAACAGCATGGGCGCCACCACGCCGTCGGAGGCGTTTTCGGCGACGGTCTCCACCGCCGCTCTTACTATGCCGTTTTCGTCCAGATGCTCCGTATCGCGGCCCACTATCATGGACACGGCGGCGCGGGCGGCCTCGACGTCGCCGGAGACGAGGGCGGAATAAACCTTCATCGCCGCGTCCCTGAGGGATCTGGCGGCAAGTATCTGCCAGCACATTATGCTCTCGACCGCCAGGCGCAGCCAGGGGCTGACAAGGGCGCACAGGCGCAGCACGAGCAGCGGAACGGCGAATGCCGTGAGCGCCGTCAGAAGCCAGAGCACGCCGCCCGCGGCGCGTTCGCCGGACGGAGAGGCAGGGAACAGGCGGCGCAGTTTTTTTTCGAGAAACGAAATGAGCCTGCCTATGAATATGACGGGATGGGGCCAGGTCGGCGGATCTCCCAGGATCATATCTATGACGAAGCCTATGGGCAAGGCGAGAAGACTTGCTCTCACGGCTCTTTCCCCCCCGCCTGCAGCGTAAAGACGAACACCGGATTCTGCGCCGTCATAAGGTTGTACGGCCCTGCCCTGCGGCCCTTTGCGACGCTCACGGAAACGACCTCGGTCTCCGCGAAGGGAAACTGCTTCATGCAGGAGGTAAGCTCCGCCGCGGTCTCGAGAGTGACCGCCGTGGCGACTATGCGCACAGCGGGAGCTTTTTCGAGTATCAGGGAGATCAGCTCTTTGATATTCCCGCCGCTGCCGCCTATGAACACCCGGGACGGGGCAGGCAGTTCTGCGCAGGCCTCCGGCGCGCTGCCGGCGACGGGGACGATGTTGGAGGCACCGAAGCGCTCCGCGTTTTCTTTGAGAAGCCGCAGGGCGTCTTCGTTTTTTTCCACGGCGTAAACGCGGCCCCTGAAGGCTGCCAGGGCCATTTCGACGGTAACGGAGCCGCTTCCCGCGCCGACGTCCCAACAGACGGAGTCGGAGGCGACGCGAAGCTTGCTCATACATACCGCGCGGACCTCGCTTTTGGTCATGGGTACGCTTTCGGCGCGTATAAAGGCCCGGTCGGGCAGACCGAAGGCCGCGGCGGTATCGGGAGAGTCGTTTTCTATGAGCACCGCGCTGAGACTGTCGTAGCTGCCGTCGGCAAGCTGAGACGCGCTGCCGGTAACGATGCTTTCGTCCGGATAGCTCAGACGCTGGCCTATATGCATTTTCACCCCGCCGAGACCGGCGGAGGTCAGCGACCGGCACAGCTCGTTTACGCCCCTTTCGCCGCCGGTAAGGACGAATACGAGGGGGTTTGATCTGACGTAGGGCACGGCGTCGGCGTCCCGGCCGTGCAGGCTGACGGGTACGGCCTGCTCATACGACAGGGCGAGGCGCGAACAGAGATACGACATCGAGCTGAGTCCCGGCAGCAGATTAACGCGGAAGCCCTCCAGCATGGGCGCCAGCTTTTTCGCGCCGCTGAAGAAGCCCGTATCCCCGGACATGAGAACGGCAAAGCGGGAGTATTCCGGATGAGAGCGGATGAAGCCGGATATCGCGTCGGGCGAAACGGCCTCGAAGGTGCCCTTGCCCGGAGCGGAAAAGGCCGCGAGCATTCGCCCGGCGCCTATGAGGCAGTCGGCGGACTCCACGGCGCGGACGACCCGGGCGGTCATGCTGTCGCGGCTGCCCGGACCTATGCCGACGATATCCACCGAAACGGGGCGGCTGAGAGAAAAGCGGGAGCAGATAAGGGCGACGGCATCGGAAAGTTCGAGACCCTCCTTCTGAGGGGGACGGCCGATGACCACGGCACGGGCTCCCGCCGCCGACGCGGCGGATATTTTTTCATCGAAGCCACCGGCGCCTCCGGTGTCTTTCGTAACGAGAAAGGCCGCGTTCACCGATCGGAGCACGGCGATATTCATCTCCTCGGAAAAAGGCCCCTGCATGGCGATTATATGTGCGGGCGGCAGGCCCGCCTCACGGCAGGCGGCCAGAGACGAGTCCATGGGCAGCACCCGCGCCCATACCCGTTCGGCAAAGTTTTTCAGCGGAGTGAAGGAGGACAGCTCCTTGCTCCCGGTGGTCAGCAGTATCGCGCCCTCGGTTTTGTCGAGATAGGCGACCGCCGAAGGGATGTCGGGCACGTAGACCGCGCCGCGGCCCTGCTCCGAGCTGTCGCGAAGGACGCGGAGATATTCGCATCCGGCCCGCTCGCAGGCCGAAGCGATGTTTTCCGTAGCCGCCGCCGCGTAGGGGTGAGTGGCGTCTATGACCAGGTCGAAAGCGCGGCCGCGCATGAGCTCGGTCATCCCGTCCCCGTCCATACGCCCGGAAAGAACGGTGAGATTGTCGGCGGGGGAGAGCATGGTCTCGCCGTAGTCGGTGGCCACGCAGGCAGTAAGCCGGACGTTTTCGCGGCCGCTGAGCAGCCCGACGAGCTCGCGCCCCTCCGTGGTCCCGGCAAAAACGCAGACGTTATACATCGCGGTATCCTCTCGGCGTAACGAGCTTTCCGCCGATAAGCGCGGTGGAGGAATTGCCTATGAAAACCGTGCAGAACATGTCCGCCTCGGCGTCTCTGAGCCGGGCGAGAGTGAGCGTTGTCCCGCTTTCTCCCTCGCGGCCTATGTTGCGGGCTATGCCGCAAGGCCTGTCCTCGGGAAGACGGCGCAGCAGGATATCGCAGGCGCGGCGCAGATGGTCGGGGCGGCCGTGACTGACGGGGTTATACAGAACTATGGATAGATCGGCCGCGGCGGCGGCATCGAGACGTTTTTCTATCGTTTCCCAGGGGGTGAGGCGGTCGCTGAGGCTTATCACGGCGAAATCGTGAGTCAGCGGAGCGCCGAGAACGGCGGCGCCGCTGCAGGCGGCCGTCAGGCCGGGGATCACGACTATCTCCGGCAGGGCGTCATTGCCGCGAAGCTCGTATATCAGCGCGGCCATGCCGTAGATGCCGCTGTCTCCCGAGCATATCATCGCCACGTCCTCGGCTCCGCGGGCGCGCTCCAGCGCCATGCGGCAGCGGTCCGCCTCCCGGGTCATGGGAGTGGTCAGATACTCCTTGTCGGGATAATCGTTTTTTATAAGATCGACATAAACGTGATAGCCCACTATCACGCCGCAGCCGCGCAGAGCTCTGTCCGCGCGCAGGGTCATGTCCTCGCGGCTGCCGGGGCCGATGCCCACAACGTACAGTTTACCCAAAGCGCACCTCCGTTTTTTCCGCGGCAAGAGCCACGGTAACGCCGTTGACGGCGGTTTTTTTGATAATAAGCTCGTCCGCCTCCGCGAGGGCGGCGCGTTCGCAGACGTTGTCCACGCCCGTGACGCTTTCCACAAAGGCGGAAGAGGAAAAGTCTCCCTTTACCTGTCTCAGGCGGTCGGCGCCGTATACGGTGAAGGGAAGAGCGTTGTTTTCACAGTAGGCCAGAAGCCCGGGCTCGTCCGCCTTCAGGTCGACGGACGCGGCGCATTTCACGGCGCGGAGATCTATCCCGTGCCCGCCGAGGACCTCCGAGACGGCGCGTGATATCGCCTCTTCGCCCGTCCCGCGGCGGCAGCCTATGCCGAGGTGAAGAACGCGGGGGATGAGCCTGAGAGTGATGCCGAAGGGCTCTTTTTTCTCCCAGCCGATATATATCCCGACGCTGCCGCTTTCTCCGCGCACCACGCCCGGGGGAAGCTCTCCCGAAACGGGCAGGGAGCAGCACACAGGCACGTCGCCCTCCAATATCGCGGAGCTGACCGCCTTCGCCGCGCGCATGTCGCCGATGACAAAGCCGTTTTCGGCGGCCCAGGCGTCCACGGAAAAACGGCGGTTTACGTCCGTAGCCGTAGTCACGACCGCCGTCGCCCCGAGAGCCTCCGCCAGAGCGGAGGCGAGAGCGTTGGCGCCGCCGATGTGTCCGCTGAGCAGGGGGATGACGAAGCGGCCCAGCTCGTCCAGGCACAGCACCGCGGGATCGGTGCGCTTGTCGCGCACGTACGGGGCCACGGAACGCACGGCTATCCCCGCCGCGCTCACGAATATCAGCGCGCCGCAGCTTTCGAAAAGCGGGGCGTAAAACGTGAGATAGGGAGGCAGGAGCGGAAGAAAGTCCTCCGCCTCAAGCCGCGGCGGAGCGTAAAGGGAAACGTCGTGCCCGGCAAAAAAGCCGCGCACTCTGCGCGCCGTTTCACAACCGCGGCGGCTGTAGGCGA
>DBWE01000159.1:9071-9285 GCA_002308315.1 Clostridiales bacterium UBA1246
AGCCGGGGTCGTAGAGCTTGGAGCGGGAGTATTCGCCGCCGAGACAGCCGCCCACGATGATGAGGGCGGTCTTGGTCACGTTGTTTGCCAGCGCGGTCTCGTGGAGCGTGCCGACCGTACAGCGGAAAATGCGCTGCTCCGGCCAGGTGGCCTTGAAGACTATGGCCGCGGGCATATCGGGGGAGCAGCCGCCGGCGATGAGCTCGCGCTGCAG
>DBWE01000159.1:9401-9528 GCA_002308315.1 Clostridiales bacterium UBA1246
GCCGCGGCGCCGCAGAACGCGCTGACTCCCGGGCATACGTCGTATTCTATGCCGAGGCTGTCGAGAACGTCGAACTGCTCGCGCACGGCTCCGTAAATGCTCGGATCGCCGGTATGCAGGCGCACGG
>DBWE01000159.1:9566-10310 GCA_002308315.1 Clostridiales bacterium UBA1246
TTCGAGAGTCATTTTCGCGCTGTCGTGTATCTCGCAGCCGGGCTTTGTCCCGTCAAGCAGCGCGGGGTTCACGAGCGAGCCCGCGTAAATCACGACGTCCGCCCCGGCAAGCAGCCGCGCGCCTCTGAGCGTGATGAGATCCGGCGCTCCGCTGCCGGCTCCTACAAAATGGACCATGATCTATCCCTCCGTTATTTTTTTCAAAAGCTCCGGCGCGTTCCGCGTCCGGCAGAGAAAGCCGAGCTGATTGGAAAACACTATCGCTCCGCTTTCGGACGCGCCGCATACNNTCCTTCATGACCGAGGCGATGTTTTCGGCGAGCAGGGAGAGGACGGGGGCAGAAAGCCCCGCGGACTCGATGATGCGCAGCGCCTCGTCGCAGCTGACGCATTCGAGTATCCTGTCGGCGTCTCCGCCGNNNCAAGCCGGCAGAGTATCTCCATGCGCCGGTCGCCGTATTTCGAGTGGGTATTGAGTATGCCTCCCGCCAGCTTTACGAGCTTGCCCACGTGCCCCACGAGCAGTATCCCGCGGAAGCCCAGCTCCGCGCAGAAGGAAAGACTGTCGCCTATGAAATTGCTTACGCGGATCGGCAGAGCGCGGTCTACTCCCATGCTGCCGCTGAGATAGTCCGCGCCGTAGTTTCCCGGGGTGAGCAGGATGTATTCGGCTCCGAGAGCGCGGCGCTGACGAAGCTCGACGTGTATCGTGTCTATGAGCGCCTGTTCGCTCATGGGCTCGAC
>DBWE01000159.1:10326-10487 GCA_002308315.1 Clostridiales bacterium UBA1246
ATGCCGAGACGGGGATTGAAGGTGCGCTCCGCTATTTTATCTCCCCCGGGAACGTATATCGTTACGCTCAGTCCGCCCGGGTGATCGGCAAGACGGCAGACCTCCTCCACGTTTTCACGTATCATTTTCCGGGGCACGGAGTTGATGGCGGCGGCGCCCAC
>DBWE01000159.1:10527-13903 GCA_002308315.1 Clostridiales bacterium UBA1246
CCCACGCCCTCGCCGCCGTCGATGACTATGCCCGGAGCGCCGCTGAGAGCGACGCGGGCATAAATGAGCGCGCCGGTGGTGACGTCGGGGTCGTCTCCGCCGTCCTTTTCGACGGCGCAGCTGACGTATCCGTCCCCGAAGACCGTATCGCGCAGCGGAAGGTCGAGGGCGACGCCCTTGGGCGTAACTATGCCGATGCGCTCGACGCGCCGGCCCGTCAGCAGCATGAAGGCCGCCGCCTTCGCCGCGGCGGCGGCGCAGGAGCCGGTGGTATAGCCCATGCGCATGGGCTTGCCGGAGACCGTGACGTAGCTGTCCATATCAGCGGGTTATGATGTAAAGCAGGGCGTTGCATATGGCGGCCGCCACGTTGCTGCCGCCCTTGCGGCCGCGGGCAACTATATACGGGACGCCGCAGGAGAGCATCAGCTCCTTGCTTTCGACCACGTTGACAAAGCCCACGGGAACGGCGACGGTGAGCGCCGCCGAGGCCTCGGAGGAGAGTATCAGCTCTCTCAGACGCATGAGCGCCGTGGGAGCGTTGCCTATGGCGAAAATACAGGGCTTGCGCAGGCTCAGAGCCGCGGCCTTTTCCATGGAGACCACGGCGCGGGTAACGCCGCGCTCCTTTGCCTCGCGGGCCACGTCCTCGTCGGACATGAAGCAGTGGACCCGGCCCCCGAGGCGCTCCAGAGCCGCCTTGTTTATGCCGGCCCTGGCCATCTGCGTATCGGTGACGATGTCGCAGCCCTCCCGCAGAGCCTGTACGCCGCGGCTCACCGCGCCGGGCGAAAAGACGAGATTGTCGGCATAGTCAAAGTCTGCGGTGGTATGTATCACGCGCTTGATAACCGGTTCGTTTTCGGGATCGAGCCTGCGCTCCCCCAAAAGCTCGGTGATGATCTCGAAGCTGCGTTTTTCGATATCGGCGGGCTTGATTATCTCAGTCATGGGCGTGCTTTACCTCCAGACAGGTTTTGTAGAAATCCAGTGCAAATCCGGGCTCGGAAAGGAAGTTGAAGTGCGGAAATCCGGCATACAGCCGGTCGGAAGCCGTGCCGCAGGACCATTTTCGCCCCGTGGGCTTTTCCGCGGTGAAGTCCGCGCCGGGGAGCGTACAGTCCCAATGGTGGAATTCATGCGCCGCTATCTCCCCGCCCCTGCGGCAGAGCATATTGTCCTTCTCCGCCCGCAGTCTTATATATCCGAAACGGGTCAGCTTTCCGTTATCACGGCATTCTCCCTCGAGAAAACCGACCATCGGGCGGCCCGCGACGGACTGAGTAAGGTACATAAAGCCGCCGCATTCGGCGATGCACGCGACGCGGCCGCGCTTCAGCGCGTCGAGTATGCTCGAGCGCATGGAGAGGTTTTCGCTGAGACGGTCGGCGTACAGCTCAGGATAGCCGCCGCCGAGGTAAAGCCCGTGGACGTCCTCCGGCAGCCGCTCGTCGTCGAGCGGACTGAAGGAAATGAGCTCCGCGCCCATGTCCCTGAGCAGATCGAGACTGTCCTCGTAATAGAAGCAGAAGGCCCTGTCGCGGGCGACGGCTATGCGCACGCTTTCCTCCGCCTTCGGAAGCTCGGGCGGGCGGAAGGAAAGCCTGTCCGCGCCGCGGGCCAGCTCAAGCAGGCCTTCGAGATCCACGCTCTCGCGCGCCCGGCGCGACAGCTCGGCGAGCTTCCTGTCGAGATCCTCCACCTCGTCGGCCGTGACGAGGCCGAGGTGGCGGCTTTCCAGCGAGCAGTCCGGCATTACGGGAAGAAAGCCCAACGGACGTATGCCGCCGCCGAAGCGCTCGTTCACCGCGGCGGCGAGAGAAGGATAGAGCGAGGGAGGGCAGCGGTTGAAGACGACCCCGCGTATGCCGCTGTCGGGGCGGAAGCGGGCGAAGCCCTCAAGCTCCGCAAGCAAGGAAAGAGCCGCGCCCCCGGCTCCGAGTATCAGAACGACGGGACAGGACGCGGCTTTTGCGGCGGCGTACGTGCTGGCTTCGTCGCTGAGGCCGACGCCGTCATAGTAGCCCATTACGCCTTCGATTATGTTGATGCCGTCTTTTGTGCCGTATCGGTCCAAAAGATAGCCGAGGGTATCCGCGGAAAAGAAAAAGGGGTCAAGATTGACGCCGCGTCCGGTGATATGACGGTGGAACATCGGGTCTATGTAATCCGGGCCGCATTTGAAAGCGCCGACGCGTACGCCCATATCGGTAAAGGCCTGCATCAGCGCGCAGGCGGCGGTAGTCTTGCCGTGACCGCTCCCGGCTCCGGCGAGGACCACGCGGGGGATGACGCTTTCCATAAGACGGCTCCTTTCGTGCAGGCGGGACGCTCCCGGTCCCTGCGGATATACGGGATTATTATACGGGCGCAAATTCGGGCTGTCAACACTTGACAAAAAACGGGGGGTGTGGTATAAGTTGAAAAAAATCAAATGAAAACAGCGGTGCCGCCCGGAGCCTGTCCGGGAGGGTAAAAGGGAAACCGGTGAAAATCCGGTACGATCCCGTCACTGTATTCGGGGAATGCCGATCATTTATGCCACTGACGTTCTGTCGGGAAGGCGGTCCGGCGTCACGATCCGTAAGTCAGGAAACCTGCCGCTGCTTTTGACGGGAAGACCCAAGAGTCTTCGGCCACGGGTAATTGGTCATGTCACTTCTGCGCTGTGTTGTGTCACAGCGCGGTTTATGACGCCTTTCCCGCGAGGGAAAGGTTATTTTTTTGCAAATAACAATCGGAGGAAAAGAAGAAAGATGAAAAAACTGCTTGCACTCGTACTTGTGCTCGTCTTCGCCGCGGGACTGCTGACGGCATGCACCGGCGGAGAAAAGACGCCCGATCCCGGCAAGACCGACGCGCCCGAGACAGACGCTCCCGCTTCCGACGCTCCCGAGCAGGGCGGAGAGGAAGAAGAGGACGAAGAAAACTACGACACCGGCGACGCCTCCCTCGACGATCCCCTGAACGCCGACGGCATAGGTGAGACCGAGCTGCTGATAGTCTCCTTCGGCACCAGCTTCAACGACAGCCGCCGCGAGACCATCGGCGCCATAGAGAAGGCCATGATCGAGGCTTTCCCCGAGCTGGACGTCCGCAGAGGCTTTACCAGCCAGATCATCATCGACCACGTCCTGCGCCGCGACGGTGAGAAGATCGACAACATGACAGAGGCTCTTGACAGGGCCGTGGCAAACGGCGTGAAAAACCTCGTAATTCAGCCGACCCATCTTATGTCCGGCTTTGAGTACAACGACGTGGTCGCCGAGGTCGCTCAGTACGCCGACGCTTTTGAGACGGTATCCATCGGCCGCCCCATCCTCGACACCGATACCGACTTCCGCACCGTGGCCGACGCCATAGTCGACGCCACCGC
>DBWE01000208.1:0-581 GCA_002308315.1 Clostridiales bacterium UBA1246
GCAAGGGTTCAATTCCCTTTGCCCTAACGGGAGGTCGAAATGAAAAAAACAACGAAAAGGGTATTGAGCGTACTTTTGACGGCCGTTCTGCTTCTGGGCATGCTCCCGGCTGTTTCCCTCGCCTCGGGAGAGCTCACCGTGGTGCTTTCCATGGAGGGGCTCACCCTCGGACAGGGCCTGTACGTCGAGCCGAAGGCCTACACGCTCGGCCGTATCAACGAGCTGCTTGCCGGCGACGGATACGACGAATGCTCCGAAAACACGCTTACCGCCGCGGCGGCGACGGTGGCGATGCTTCTGGACAACGGGCTGGACTTCGTGCGCGGAGGGGACGGCATGGACGAGTTTTATCTCAGATCCGTGACCGGTATCGACAAGGGCTACACGGCGATCCCCGACGTGATAAGCGAAAACGGCGGGCCGAGCGACGAAGTCAACGACGGCAACGGCGATGATATCCTCGGCGAGTTCGACTACTCCGAAATGGCGGGATGGATGGTAACGTCGAACAACGGTCTGCTGCCCACGGGCGCGGGAGAATATATCCTGCACGACGGCGACGTCGTGCGCTGGCAGTTCAG
>DBWE01000208.1:655-4917 GCA_002308315.1 Clostridiales bacterium UBA1246
GACGCGCTTTATTCAGCCTACGCCTTCAGCACGGACGACGAAGCCAAAGCGGCCGCGCTTCCCGTAATGGAGAAGCTCGACGCCACCCAGGAGGAAACGGACGCGGCTTTGGCGCTGCTGACCGGCAGCGCGCCGATATCCGCCTCCTTTACCGCGGCGAATTTTGCCTCCGCCGGGCTTTACGCCGCGGAGGACCCGCAGACCGATCTGCTTTCGGCCGTCGAGGCGGTGGAGGGAAGCTATACCGTCGCGCTCGACGGAGGAGAGTACGTCCTCAGGGGCTCAGGCTCCGACGGAGCGGATCTTGGCTCGATAACGCTGACCGTCAGCGAAAACGAACGCGATTTTACGGTCTATGCCGTTTCGACGGAATGCACGAACGCCGGCTGGACGCTCGGCAGGGATTTCAGCGTCCTGGGCAGAGCGTTTTCCGGCGGCGGCGGAGCGCCGGTCGAGCGCAGCCTCGTCATGGGGACGGGAGGAACCTTCCTGTGCCTTGAGGGCGACAGCGTCACCGCGACGTTCACGCCCTCCGCCGCGAGGAAAAACGAGGGCTACGCTCCGGCGACCGGCAGAAATACCGTTACCGGCCCGACTTACGCAAGGGTGAGCGCGGCGTGCTCAAAGGCGGCGGCGCTGAGCGTTACGTATCCTTATGCCGATGAAAACGGCGACGGAGAAAACGACTTCGTGCTTGAAGTCGGTCAGCTGACGAATTATTTCATCTACAGCTATTTCACCCCCGAACGCACGGAGATATCCGACGGCGGCGAAAGCGAGACGGCCGTTTTCACGGATCTCAGCAAGGGCAATTATTACTATCGCGTGTCAGATCCCCTGAACGACGACGCCGTGACCTACGGCAGCTACTGCAGCGCCGAGGTCGGCGACAACAGTGTGAGCGTGAGCCCGGAGGATATGTATATCGGCAGCGGCGAGCTGAAAAAGAATACGGTCATAGACGATTTTTCAAACAACGCCCATGACACGGGCGACATCTATCTGGCGGTCTCCGGCAGCGGCTTCGACGGGGCCGCCGGACAGCTCGGCATGAGCCGCGGCGACAGCGCGGTGCTGTATCCCTTCCGCAACTGGCTTGCCATAGAGGGGACCGCAAACGCCAAGGTCATCGAGCCCGATTTCCATGTCGAAGCAGTCAACGTGGAAGGCTCGCCCGTCACGGTCACGGAAAGGCTCGCGGACGACTCCTCGAAGCACAGCTTTTCGATCGAGGCCGTGAGCGAGGGCACGGCGATACTGCTGGTGACCTATGACGCCGTTATTAACGGCGTGGGCATGGGCGGCAAGGTGTTTTCCGCCATCCGGCCGGAGAACACGGGCGTGATAGTCGTCACGGTGGACGGGCAGTCCGGCTTCGATACCCACATGACGATAAACGATACGCTGAATACGACTCAGGCAAACAAGCTCGCCCTCGGAAAATATGACGCCGAGCTTGACGTGCTTTACTACGTGGGGAACGACGGCGCGAGCTATACCTTCCTGCCCGACGCCGGAACGGAGGTCACCATGGCCGTCGGCAGCGTCGAGGACGGCAGGCTGCGCTTCGGAGAGTTTTCCGACGCCGGGGTGACCGTGGACGGGCTTACCGGAGAAGTGACCCTCTCCGGCTTGAAGCAGGGCAAGACCATAGTCAGACTGGTGAAGGACGGCAGGACGGAGTATCAGATACTCCGCGCGCGCCGCACCGATCTTGTGGTCAAAAACGCCTCGGACGAGGTTTATTATGACTCCGCCCGGGATTACGTCGATCCGGAAATGCGCTTCGCTCCCGGCGAGAAGGTAAGCTTTGTCTATACGGAGCTTCAGCACCCGGCGAACAAGCTCTCGGGCATATACAATATGAACGCGAGCATAATGCTGACCGGAGCGGACGGGAAAAGCTTCACTGGCAAAGCCGCGCAGTATGATTTCGGCTCCTCCGCCGCGGCGCATAAGCTCAGCGTCGTCATCCCCGACTCCGCGGAGGGAACGTATAAGCTGTCCGGCGTGATAAAAGCCGTCGGCTTCGGCTCATATTTCGGACAGCACCGCGAGCTTACGTATGAAAACGGCAAGACCGCCAACTTCAGCGCCGTTATGCAGACGGGATATTTCGGCCTGCTGCCCGCGGCGGAGCTTCCGATAGCCCCGCACGAGCACGCCTGGGGCGAATGGACCGCGGACGAGACGGGCTATATACGCTCCTGCGCCTGCGGCGAGAGCGAGCACAGCGTTCGTGCGGACGTGGATTATACCGCGCAGGCCGCGGGAGCCTTCCTGACCGCTCCCGTGAACGCGGTGACGGTCGACTCTTCTCTGGCCGAGCGTTACGGCTATGCCGACGCCGTGGCGGCGGGAGAGAGCGTATCGGCTCTCGACGTGCTGGTACAGGCGCATATCGACATATTCGGGGATGATTTCACTCCCGCGGCGGCGGGCGGATACCTGACTCTGGATCCGGCGGGCTACATGAGCCGTATCTTCGGCACGGAGACCTTCAACGCCGGCTTCACGGTGAACGAGCTCAGCCCGGTATACGGAGAAAAGAACGAATACGACTACTACAACGGCTATACGGTCTCCGAGGCCGGAGTCGAAACGGGCGACAGCCTGGCGTTCATGATATATCAGGACGACTTTGCCGAGGATAAATACACCTTCTTCGCGGACGGGAACGGCATAAGCCGGAGCTTCACCGTGGAGGAGGACACGGAGCTCGGGCTGACCGTGAGCGGCTACTCGATAGGCTGGTACGGCACGATGTGCGCGGACCTTGACGGCGTTATCGGGCTGTGCGGAGCCGTCAAAGGAGCGCAGCTCGCGCTGGTGGACGCCCAGAGCGGGGCGATAACGGATATCGCCGGCGCGGTGACCGACGAAAGCGGCACGGCGGCGCTGAGCTTCGCCGAGCCGGGCGAATATCTGATCACGGCCCATATGCCTCCGGAGCAGACGGCGGGCGGCGAAAAACCGCTGGTCATGACGCTCGCGAAGGTAACGGTAACGGATACGTATACGGTCACGGTGGCGGCATACGACTATAACGCCGTGGAGGCGGGGCTGGACGGAGCTTCGGAGACGGGAGTGATATTCGAGCGGGACGTCGTATTCGCCCCCGGCGCCTCCGCGGCGGAAATAGTGGAAAAAGCCTTCATACAGGCGGGCGTCGGCTATGAGCTGCAGTACGGATCCTACGTATCTTCCGTCAACGGTCTCGGCGCGGGAGAGGGCATGAGCGGATGGCTGCTCAATTATAACAACGACGATTTCGCGTGCTGGGGGCTGGATTATATTACTCCGGCGGACGGGGACAGCATAAGCTTCCATTACTCGGTCAATCCCGACGGGGCGACCGACGACGTGGGCAACGGCTGGTACGGGAAAGCGATATTCACTTCTTTCACTCTCGGAGACACGACGCTGGAGATGAGCAAGACCACCGAATACGGCGCCGACTTCAGCGCGGTAACGACGTATTACCTCGGCGGCGAGCTCATCGACGGCGCGGGCACCGAGGACGATCCCTTCATCCTGAACTTTGATCTGCCCTTCGGGACGGATACGGCAGACCTCGACTGCGCTTATACCACGCAGCTCGGCGAGCATTACCGCAGCGTTGAGGGCGCGGGCAGAAACTGGAGCGAGCCCGTTACGGTCACGCTGTCCACCAACGGCGGCAGCAAAACCCGGTACAGGATAAGCGCGGCGGCGGAAGCGGCGAACGGCCTGGTGCAGTACGGCGACAAATGGATATACGCCGTATCCGGCATACAGGATACCTCCTTCACCGGTTTTGCGGAGAACGAATACGGCCGGTGGTACGTCCGCGGCGGCGAGGTGGATTTCGGCTTTACCGGCCTCGTTGAGTATGAAAACGAATGGCTGTACGTCAGCGGCGGCAGGGCGGAGCCCGGCTATACGGGTCTGGTGGAGAACGAAAACGGCTGGTGGTACGTGAAAGACGGAAAAGTCGATTTCACCTACACGGGCCTTACGGAAAACGAATACGGCGTATGGTACGTATCGGGCGGCAGGTTCAGCTTCGACTTGAGCGGCGTTCTGCCCTGCGGCGACAGGTGGATATACGTCAGCGGCGGCAGCTTCGCGGCCTCCTTCACCGGCCTTGCGGAGAACGAAAACGGCTGGTGGTATATCCGTAACGGCGAAGTGGATTTCGGTTATACCGGCCTCGTATGCAACGAATACGGCTGGTGGTACGTGCGCGGCGGCGGGCTGGACTTCGGCTTCACGGGTCTGGT
>DBWE01000208.1:5011-5440 GCA_002308315.1 Clostridiales bacterium UBA1246
AACGAAAACGGCTGGTGGTACGTGGTAAGCGGCCATATCGGCTTCGACCATACGGGCCTCGTGTGCAACGAATACGGCTGGTGGTACGTCCGCGACAGCGGGCTGGACTTCGGCTTTACGGGTCTTGTGGAGAACGAAAACGGCTGGTGGTACGTCCAGAACGGACATATCGGCTTTGACTATACGGGCATCGTTGAGAACGAATACGGCCGGTGGTACGTGCGTGACAGCGGTATCGACTTCGGCTATACCGGCACTGTGACCGACGGGAACGGCACCCGGAGCGTGGTAAACGGACAGGTGGTATCCTGAAATACGGGCGCAGACAAGTGACAGCGGGGAACGACCCCGCTGTCACTCATATTTCAGGCGGGAAACGGTGACTGAGAGAGGCGCCCCCTTACGACGGGGGCCGGCGGGGCATTACGG
>DBWE01000221.1:0-1212 GCA_002308315.1 Clostridiales bacterium UBA1246
GCGCGCCCGTGGGCCGCCTCGACCATGTCGCAGCCGAAGAAATCGTAAGCGCGCACGGCGCAGCCAACAGGGGCGACGCCTACGGTCCTGCCCTCGATGCCGAGCTCATCCATGACCTCGGCCACAAGACGGGTGATTATGCCGTGAGTGCAGCCCGGGCAGTAGCTGAACTCCATGTCCGTAAGGGAACTCGGTCTCTGATATACGATAGCCATATTATTTCAGACCTCCCTGTATGATTTTGATCTGTTCGAGGACCTCGCCGGGCGAGGGTATGACGCCGCCTGTGCGCCCGAAGAACCGTACCGGGCGGCGGCAGTCTATGGCAAGCTTCACGTCGTCCACCATCTGTCCCATGCTCATTTCCACGGTGAGGAAGGCCTTGGCGTGTTCGGCGGCCTTGTTGAGCACATCGGCGGGGAAGGGCCAAAGCGTAATGGGACGGATGAGGCCGACCTTCAGCCCCTCCGCGCGCGCGGCGACCGCTGCGCTGCGGCATACGCGGGAGGAAGCGCCGTAGGCGACGAGGATGATATCCGCGTCCTCGGTCATGAGCTCCTCGGCGCGCTGCTCGGTGGCCTTGATGAGGTCGTAGCGGGCGAAACGCTCGCGGTTTTTGTCCTCAAGCAGGTAGGGGTCGAGGTAAAGGGAATTTATCACGTTGTGGAAGCGCTTGCCTCCGTGGCCGTTGGCGGCCCAGGGCTTTTCGTAGGTCTTGACCTCGGCGGCGTCGGGCAGCACCACGGGCTCCATCATCTGTCCGAGAAGACCGTCGGAGAAGAGCATGGCGGGCATGCGGTATTTATCGGCGCGGTCGAAGGCCGCGAAGACCAGGTCGATCATCTCCTGCACCGTGGAGGGAGCGAAGACGAGGATGTGGAAGTCGCCGTGGCCGGTGGCGCGGGTGGCCTGCCAGTAGTCGGACTGAGAGGGCTGTATGCCGCCCAGACCCGGGCCGCCGCGCTGTACGTTGCATATCAGAGCGGGCAGGTCGGAGCCGGCAAGATAGCTTATGCCCTCGCTTTTCAGGCTGATGCCCGGGGAGCTGGAGGAGGTCATGCATCTCACTCCGGCGGAGGCCGCGCCGTAGATCATGTTGATGGCGCTGATCTCGGATTCGGCCTGCAGGAACGTTCCGCCTATCTTGGGCAGCTTCTTGGCCATGTAGGCTGCCACCTCGGTCTGCGGAGTGATGGGATAGCCGAAGAAATA
>DBWE01000221.1:1305-4959 GCA_002308315.1 Clostridiales bacterium UBA1246
GCGCAGCTTGCGCAGCCCGAGCATTCGGCGCCTTCGATGAGCCCGGCGGGATGGTAGCCCTTGGCGTTCATCCTCTTCTTGTCCAGGGCGATTATGTGCTTGGGGCAGGCGTCAACGCACAGCCCGCAGCCCTTGCAGTACTTGTCGTCTACACGGATAGTTGCCATAATGTTTATCCTTTCTGCATCCAGGGAGTTTTAACATATACCTCCACGGGATAAATGTTTTTTACGTCAAGCCGGCCGGCAATGTCTTTGGGCGCCGTGGTGAAGCGCAGGGCAAGCCCGAGCTCGGCGGCGGTCTTCTCTGCGTACGGGAGAGAGGAGAGGACCGTTTCCTCATCGGTATACATCATAAGATGCGAGTTGTTCACGACTCCGGTCGCCTTCAGTCGCGAGGCTGCCTCTATCTCGCCGAGAAGGGCGGCGGCGTCGTCCGAGGTGCCGGTAAGGGGCCGGTATTTGTTCACGACGTAGAGCATGTCGTAATCCAGCGCGCGTATCGAGGCGGAAAAGCGTCCCAGCGCCGTAGCGCCGGCGTCGTCCCCGCCCACGTCGATGATGACGTACCCGTCGCTTTCAAAGGTGGCGGCGATCTCGGCGGGAATGGAGGGGATGTCGAGAGTGGAGCCGGAGTAGCGCGGAGCTATCATGCGTATCCCGCGCTCTTCAAGGAACGCGGTGTAGTCCGAGGAGCGGAAATAGGGATTGACTATATCCAGATCCACCATCGTGACCTTTTCGCCGCGTCCGGCCAGGTCCGCGGCGAGGTTGAGAGAAAGATTGGTCTTGCCGCAGCCGTAATGACCGCAGATAAGAGTGTATTTTTTGATTTCCAGGAGCGTTTCGCCTCCTTGCCGCAGTATTTATATATGCTACCACGTTTATTATACTAAATCAATAAACAAATCGGGCAAAATCGCGTTTTTTTATCGGATAATATATGGAAAATGCAATAAAACGCCTAATCGGTCCGCGGTACGATCTCCGCGCCGAACAGCAGGGCGCGGCCGTCGTAGCCGACGGCGTACTGTCCTCCGGAGGGCTTTTTGACGGGGGAGTCGAATTCTATCCTGAGTCCGTCGCCCTCGGGCGTGACGAGCGCGGGGAAGCGGCGCTTGCCGTGTCTCAGCTTGATCTCGGCCCGGAAGGGGCTGTCTGTCGGGGCGAGAGAGACCCAATTCACGTTTTTCGCGCGTATCCCGCTCACGGAAAGGTCGTCTATATCGCTCAGCTCCACTTCGTTTTTTTCGGGAATGATGCGGGAAACGTATATCCGCCTGCCGGCGGCTACGCCGAGACCGCGGCGCTGCCCTACGGTATAGCGGTGAGCGCCGNNCGTCGACGAAATTGCCGGAAGGGAGGCCGTATCCGAGCCGTTCGAGATATCCCGCGCAGTCGCCGTCGGGGATAAAGCAGACGTCCATGCTGTCCTTTGCCGAGGCCGCGCTTATGCCCGCCTCGGCGGCGATGCGGCGGATATCGCCCTTGTCGCGGTCAAACAGCGGGAAAACAACGCGCGAGAGCGTGTCCTGCCCCAGAGCGCAGAGCATATAGCTCTGATCCTTAGCCCCGTCGGACTCCAGAATGCGGAACCGTCCGCCCAATCTGTCGACGCCGGCGTAATGCCCGGTGGCGATATGCTCCGCGCCGATGCGGTCGGCCGTCTCGGCGAGAGCGGCGAACTTGACCAGCCTGTTGCAGATCACGCAGGGGTTGGGGGTAAGGCCGGAGGCGTAGGACGCGGCAAAGGGACGGCGGACGAGCTCTGTGTGCTTTTCCGCGGCGTCGTACGCGACAAAGGGTATTTTGAGCTGCCGCGCCGCGGTCTCGGCCGCTTCGCGCCCGCCCATGCCGAGATCGAGCCACATGCCTGTGACCTCGAAGCCCTCCGAGCGCAGAAGCAGCGCGGAAACGGCGGAGTCGACCCCTCCGGAAAGCCCCAAAACAACTTTCTTCATATAATATTACCTTATTTCCTGTCCAGCCATATCATCAAGGCGGCGATGTCGGAGGGATTTACGCCGGAGATACGGGAGGCCTGTCCGAAATTGGCCGGTCGTATTTTGGAAAGCTTCTGCCGCGCTTCTATGCGTATTCCCTGTATTTCCATGTATTCCATGTCGGGAGGGAGCCTGCGGGACTCGAGGCGTCTGAACTCCTCCACCTGTTTGAGCTGACGCTTTATATATCCCTCGTATTTCAGCTCCGTTTCGGCCTGCCGCCCCACGGCCGGAGGCAGCTCGGGGCGGTCGGGATCGAAGGGGGCGAGCGAGACGTAATCCACGGGAGGACGACGGATGAGATCGGCAAGACTTATCCCGGACTGAGGCGGAGTCTCGTTTATGCCGTAGAGGTATTCCTTCAGCTCCTCAGAGGGTGATATGTACGTGCGTTCGAGCCGTTTTATTTCTTCTTCGACGGAACGGTATTTTTTCACGACGGCGTCGTAGCGTTCGGGAGAGATCAGACCTATGCGGCGGCCGATATCGGCCATGCGCCTGTCCGCGTTGTCCTGGCGGAGTATCAGCCGGTACTCGCTGCGGGAGGTCATCATGCGGTAGGGCTCCGAGGTGCCCTTGGTGACGAGATCGTCGATAAGCGCGCCGATGTAGGCTTCGCTGCGGTCTATTATCATGGGCTCGCGCCCCTGCAGCTTAAGCGCCGCGTTCACGCCCGCGACAAAGCCCTGCGCCGCCGCCTCCTCATAGCCCGAGGTGCCGTTGAACTGTCCCGCGCCGTAAAGGCCGGAGACCTTTTTGGTCTCAAGAGTGGGATAGAGCTCGAGCGGGTCGATGAGGTCGTATTCTATGGCGTAGGCGGGCCGCATGATCTCCGCGTGCTCGAGGCCCGCTACGGTATGCAGCATTTTAAGCTGCACGTCCTCGGGCATGGAGGAGGAAAAGCCCTGTACGTATACCTCCTCGGTATCGAGACCCATCGGCTCTATGAAAAGCTGGTGACGCCTGCGCTCGGCAAAGCGGACGACCTTGTCCTCGATGGAGGGACAGTAGCGCGGCCCCACGCCCTCTATGGCTCCGGAAAAGAGGGGGCTGCGGTCGAGATTTTCGCGGATGATGCGGTGAGTTTCCTCATTCGTATAAGTAAGGTAGCACAGCACGCGGTTTTCGGGAGGCGTTTCCGTGGTGAAGGAAAAGGGCTCGGGGTTTTCGTCGCCGTACTGCGGCTCCATTGCGGAATAATCCACGGTGCGGCCGTTCACCCTCGGAGGCGTGCCGGTCTTGAAGCGCAGCATGTCGAAGCCGAGGCCTTTAAGACAGGCTGACAGGGAAGAGGCGGCAAACATTCCGTCCGGCCCGCCCTCGCGCATCACGTCGCCGACTACGGTGCGCCCCCGGAGATAGGTGCCCGTGCAGACTACGGCGGCGCGGCATTGGTATACCGCCCCGTTCTGCGTGGTCACGCTGACGACGCGCCCGTCCTCCACGCCTATTTCCGTGATCTCGGCCTGCTTTACGCGCAGCCCCTCCTGCTTTTCGAGAGTGTGCTTCATTATTTTCTGATACTCGCGTCGGTCGGCCTGGGCGCGGAGAGAATGGACCGCGGGGCCCTTGCCGAGATTGAGCATGCGGTACTGTATGCAGGCGCGGTCCGCCGCGCGGCCCATTTCGCCGCCGAGGGCGTCCAGCTCGCG
>DBWE01000221.1:5044-5204 GCA_002308315.1 Clostridiales bacterium UBA1246
AGGGCGGCCTCGATACCCGCGTGGCCCGCTCCGATAACGGCTACGTCACAGACTCCGGCATTAAACGACATTGGCTGAGTTCCTTTCCCGGAAAAGTTGATGTTTCAGCGTATTTTAACCCAAAGAAAGAGGAATTGCAATCATGCGGCCGCGATTTATG
>DBWE01000221.1:5281-5412 GCA_002308315.1 Clostridiales bacterium UBA1246
AAAATTTCGCCGGGCTTCCTGCGCGGCGGGCGGAGGATGAAAATGAACAACAGCGAAAAAACGATGGACAAAATAGTTTCCCTGTGCAAGAACAGGGGTTTTATTTACGCCGGCAGCGAGATCTACGGCGG
>DBWE01000108.1:0-153 GCA_002308315.1 Clostridiales bacterium UBA1246
CTGACCGAGGGGAAGGAGCCGAGGATAAGCATGCGCGAACGTTCGTCAAAAATCGGCTCGAAGGGGTGCTCCCGCCGCGCCGCCGCGCTCATCTGCCCCGCCTCATGCCGCGAAGCTCCTCCTTGCGCTCCGGGCTGATCCTGCGGCTCTCCA
>DBWE01000108.1:204-1830 GCA_002308315.1 Clostridiales bacterium UBA1246
ACCGCGTCATACTGCTTTGCCAGCGCCGTGGCAAAATACCACGCCAGCATCATGTCCACATAGTATTCCCCGCAGGGCGCCGACGCTGCGAGCTCCATATATCCGGGAAGAAAATCCCCGTCGAGGAAGTGGTTCATCAGCATCCTCAGGGCAAATCTCACGGTATACGTCTCTCCCGAGGCGAGCCACCGCCGTATATCTTCGATAAGGCGGTCTTTGTTTTTGGCGAAAGACCGCGGAGCGATGGTGTCGCAGACGGCCCAGTTATCCACGAAGGGCAGGAACCGATCCAGCTCCCTCACGCAGGCTTCATGATCCTTTATTTCGGAAATAATGAAAGCGTGCAGATGGTTTTCCTCCAAATAATAATGCGGCAGCTTCGCCGTGAACTCCTCCGCGAGTCCCGCGCGCGTCACTTCCTTGCCGAGACTGCGCAGCCGGGGCAGCCTCACGCCTATTATCCTGTCCTTTTCCACAGTAGGTATGAGAGCCCCGGTAAAATCTCCGTACGCCTCGTCCTTCATGCTTAAAAGCCGCTGAGCAATATTCATTTTAAGGTGCTCCGTTAAAGTTTTTTCCCGTATATAAGATCATCTGCGGAGTCGCGTCATTCGCTCAGTTCATAAAAAGAAGCGAAAATATCATCGACCTCGTCATCAAATGCGCTGGTCGCGGCGATATAAGCGATTTGATCCCCGCATCTGATCACCGCCTGTTTCTGGAAAACAGGGATCCCGTAGAACTCGCCCGTAATGTATATTCCGAAGTATTCGTCTTCTCCCAGGCTGATAAGCGTTTTTTCAACGTTGAGATCGTTGTATCCCTGGTCCTCCAATGACGTGGTCACCGCCGGAATGCTCAGATCAACGAGCAATTCGTCGCCGATCAATGAGCCGACGTCCGTTTTTTGAAATTGTATCACAACATTCTTCAAGCCGTCTTCCGAAGCCGCGGACATATCAATAATGATATCCATCGACGCGATCAGGTCCCGGTAATCCTCTGTCAGCGTTTCCCGACCCCAATTATTGAGCGCGGCGATCTCCTCCTCGCCCGCGAAGGTCCAGTTTTCCAGCCTGCAGCCGTATCCGAGGAACGAATTTTCATATACGTCGCCGTCCACGGTTCCGAAGGTAAACATGCTGTTGCTGTCCCACAGTTGATTTGAGGACGAAGACTCCTCCGTGTTCTCTCCGGCAGTCTCATCGGCCTTAGCTTCGGCAGCCTCATCGGCCTTAGCTTCGGCAGCCCCATCCGTCTTTTCTTCGGAAACGTCCGCGGGCGGCTCCGAAACCGTGTCCGCGCCGTCGTCGGAGCCTGCGCTCGCTTCGGGTGCGGCAGTCNNNNTATCGGATGGCGCCGTATCGTTTGACGGGACCTGAACCAGCCTGCCGCAGGAGCAAAGCGCCGCGGCTAAGGCAATGACCGCCAGCAAGCATATCAGTCGCTTCATTTCACTGTCTCCCTGTCAATATATTTATGCTCACAAGATAACATAATAACAAAAACAATGCAATAAAAAGCTCTCTTCGCCCAAAGCGCCGGGGATAGGCGGAGAGAGTCGGTCCCCGGCAGCATAAAACCAAGCTTTCCGCTCGGTTGAAACCGCGCTCCGTCCGGTGGTAT
>DBWE01000108.1:1838-13525 GCA_002308315.1 Clostridiales bacterium UBA1246
GCAAAAACATACCGCTCATTTTTCCCTCTCCGAGGCGAGGCGCTTAAATTTCTGTCACAGCCGTCCCGGTGACGATTTCTTTTTTTCCGTTTTTCATATGTCATAAAACCGAAAGGATTGGAATAACATGGAAAAAAACGAATTTCTGCATGATCTCAAGACTCCCGAAACCACCTGGAAGGGCAGCGGAAGGCATTATTTCGCTAACGGCGAAGTGTCCTCCGAGGCCGGGGTAATAACCGAGGCCGTCGGCCCCCACGGTCTGTATTGGTGTCTCGATACGATAATGCACAAGGTCCCCGACGACCTGATAGCCACCTGGCAGATGCCGCATTATCACGTCCGCGGCTACGAGACCTTCTTCGTGGACAGCGGCAGGCTCTATCTTTACATAAACGGACAGCGCACCGTTGCCAAAAAGGGCGATATAGTCCACCTGCAGGCCGGTCAGCCCCACGGGATGACCTTCCTCGAGGAGGTCAAGTGGCGCGGCACCTACCACGATTTCGAGACCTTTTCCGAGGCGGCGGATGTCGGACGGGTGAAAAAATACATGCCCGAACTCAAAGACGATCCGGAGCTTGCCGCACTCATGCCCCGCGGCGAGATGGACACCGTAATGCTCGAGCCCTTCCTCTTCAAAGACGTGCCCGCGGAGGAATGCAGCGCCGTCAGGAACGTTTCCCGGCCTCTCGCCGCCTATGAGTTCCCCGGGCTCAGCATGAGGATAATAGTCGAGCGCTGGGAAAACGGCGGGACAAAGGAGATGGCCTGCGCCGTAATGGAGCCGGGCTTCACGGCCGAGTGGGTGAAATATCCTCCCCTGCGGGAGCTGTTCTATCTGCGCAGCGGAAAAATAAAATTCACAGTGATGGGCCGCGAATTCACGGCCGACGACGAGTGCGTCATCGACATTCCCCGCTTCGCTCCCCACAGTATGGAGGTATTGGAGCGCTCCGAGCTCTTCGATCTCGGCGGACAGAGCTGTTGGTCAATGTTCCTGAGCAGCTATGACTCCGTCCGGACAAGGACTCCCGCCCGGCTTGAAAAAGGGGCTTTGGAGGCTCTGAAGAAGAAATTCAATATCCCCGTCGGGAAAATCGGCATGAAATGACCCTCGCGGGCAAATTGCATAACGAAATCTCCTTTTTTTATTTTTTTCTTGTTGAAATAAAATACAATACATGATAGAATGTCAATTAAATAAAACGACGGTCGGATCATGTCCGATCAGTCAGGATAAAGAAAGGAATACTATAATGGCAGACGAAAAATTCGCTCCCGGCGCTTTTGACCCCAGCAAGATCGATTTCAGCAAGATCGACTTCAGCAAAATGCCCCCGCCTCCGCCCATGGAGCCCGACACCGAGGGTTCTGACGCCACTCCGGACAAGAACCTGCTCACCCAGGCCGATCCCGAGACCTGGCTCCGCCAGCCCCCGAAGAAGATCCGCGGCGACATGAGAAAGGCCTTCAAGTATGCCGGCGAGGCCGAGACCTACAACTGCAACTGCTGGAACAAGCAGTGCCCCTTCCACGGCAACTGCCGCAAGTGCATAGTCTTCCATATGGCTCTCAAGCAGGTCCCCACCTGCCAGCGCGATATGCTCGTGGAAATGATCAAGGACGGCACCCTTGCCAGCGAGCTGTACGTAACCGACTGATAAAACGAAACAAAATGCTTACCGGGCGCGGTCATTCGACCGCGCCCGGCATTTCTCCCGCACAGGGGACGGTTCTGTGTGTCGATTACTTTTGTCACTCAGCGGCGTTTCTATGTGCCATTACCTTCATGATTCTCTGCAGTAATTCTTCCTGACAAGCCCCGGACTGACGCCTGTCAGCCGGCTGGTCTGGCGGATCGATATCCCGGCGTTCAGCATTGATTTTAAAGCGTCGTCGCGCGCTTCTGCATTCAGCTTCAAAAAATCGGATGCGCTTTCGCAGCCGGTGAGCTCATGCATTATGCTTTGTGCCTGTTCGTCGGTATACTTTCTGATAAAGCGATAATCGTCCTCCATGCACAGATCGTCATTCGGTGCGGCAGTATAGCTGCGAAATTCATCTGCGCCGAGCATATCCACGATCAGCCTGTCGTCGATCAGACCATCGGACGAAAAATATCCCGGATAGCTGCTGTATCGGTATTCCTCCGGCGCGTCGCAGATACCCGCCTTCACGGGATTTCGATGGATATAACGCATAACGGTGAGGAAATAATCGTCGCTGTCAACAGGCTCGCTTTTGTACCTGTCCTGAAAAAGGTGCCCCGTGCGGCAATATTTCGTGTTGTACCACAGCACAAATCGAGCGCCGATTTTAATGAATATGGTTCCAAGATCATCTTTTCCGGTCCTAAGCAGCAGGTGAATATGATTTGACATCAAGCAGTATGCGTAAAGATCGAATTTGCAGTCCTGCTTATAATCGCGAAGCACTTCCAAAAATTTGCGATAATCCTCGTCCTCTTCAAATATGGTCTGCCTGTTTATTCCGCGAAGTATCACATGATAGACTCCGCTTGCGCTTTTCTTTCTCGCTCTTCTCGGCATTTTTCATCACCGGATTGATTGTAGCACGAAAGGGCAGTTGGAGTCAACACATAGAACCGTCCCCTGTGTCGTGCTTAAAACCGTGTGACTGTGATGTGCATGGTTTGCGAACAACAACAAGGTCTCTGCAACCGGTATGAACGTGCAGGCAAAGGCCGAGGGCGGTATTGAAATTAAAGTCAAGTCTGCGACTCAGTCGCTTGGCTCCGGTTATACCAGCACTTGGGCTACTGCAGCAGACGCCAAAATTGGAGCCGCTAGTTCGATCCTGCTCTACCCCACCTCTAATCTTGCTTCATCTGCTTCCGGCGGTGTGATTACAAATGATTGGTATCATGCAAGCGCTGAGCTCGCCAGTGCATTTGGTGCTAAGTCCGACACTTATTGCACACTTCAGTCTGTTGCATCCAAATGCTCTTTTACAAACGGTGTTGCCTCCGGTAACGGTGTTCTTACATATGAAGACGGTGTTTCTGGATTTGTCTCTGCCGGTACCTATTACCTTGCAGCGACTTACCAAATCGCACGCACCGGCTCCGGAGCCCAGGATCTTAAGGTATCCGGTGTTACCGTCACAGGAACGACTGACGGTGGCAAATTTTTTGACCAATCACTGCGAGTTGCCATTGCCTGCGGTAACAACGTAGTTCTCTATGCTCCTGTAGGATATACTGATGTAAGTACCTCCTATAAGGTTGCCACTGAAGCAACCGGTACCCCGATGGACCTTCATACTGCTACCATGCCTACCGAAAACAACGTTACTGCGCTCACCTCAACGCAGACATCCTCGGTCCTCGCTGGTACAATCGGTACTGAGGCTGCTCCCACCGAGGTCAACGTCTACATTTGGTATGAGGGCGAAGACACCAACCTTTACACTAATGGTGCTACGACTATTGACGGCCTGAGTGTTACTGTTGATTTTGTTGCCACTGTCTGATAAACCTACGATAAAAATATAGAATGTCCCTCAGTTTGTAATCTAAAAAAAACCCCCGGGGCGGCCATTCGGTCGCCCCGGGCGATTTAATATTCATTGAGTATATCGGCTTACGCAGCAACAGGAGTTGCGGTGAACTCAAGATTGATTGTTGCAGTGTCGAGGTTGTTAAAATTATTGGTGAAAACAGCGCTGTCGTTTCCGTCGATGAAGATATAAATATCCAGGGGAAGAACGGTGGTATCGGTTATATTACCGGAAGAGAGGACGGTGGTAGGAGACGGACTTGCGCTGCTCATCTCTGCAGCAGCACTTGCGGACGTTACAAGGACTTTAGCCTGGGTAATAGTCTTGCTTCCGGCAGCGGCAATCGTAGCTTTGACTTTCAGATCTTTAACCGGAGAAGAGTTCTTTGCAACGGTGATCCAAACCTGCTTATGAATGACGTAATTGTCATATGAAGACAAAGTCACCTTGGTTGCGTTATCAAGTGTGACGGCAGAAGGATCAGCAGAAAAACCGGTGTACCAGCTGCCTACGGCAGCATCGGTAGTATTTGCGATGGTATTATGGGCAGCCGGATAAACCTTTGCCTCTTCCGCACTGACAGTCAAAGCCGTAGTAGTTTTGTTTTCGGTCTGGATGGCAGCTGCGGTAGTGTTCGTGCTGCTGATCAGCAGGAAAGTCTCTGCAGAGATTGCAGTAACCTGCATGCCCGTAGCAGTAACCGCGCTGTTGTTCGCAAACCATGCGAAGGTGGATCCGCCCAGAGCGATAGCCGCGACGAGAACCATTGCGACAGCGGCCAGAAGCTGGGACTTGAGAGCTTTCGAAGTCATTTTATTTCCTCCTTAAAATTTCTTCCGGTCTGTTGTATGTACCCCGAGGACGCCGACCGGCGTCGCCCTGCGGGTCACGTGACCTCGTCCTTTCAGGAAGAACATTTCCCTGTGAACAGTTCCAACTCTCACCGGGCCCGGTTAAAAGAGCTTTCTCCCCTCGCCGTCCGGTGAGGTTCAGAACTCTTAACAGGGACCTGGTCTCCTGTTCGGGACGGATCATCGCGCTTTATATAAGCGGCTGAGCCGTTTATACCAAATAAAAAAGCCGCGATCATGTTCTTACATGATTGCGGCAACTGGCTGGCTGCTTGAGCCCCTATAGCTTTGCGTCACCGGATCGCTCCGGGTTTGCTTTTCACGATATCATAACATGATGCGGCAGCTGGCTGGCTCTTACGAGCCCCTGTAGCTTTGCGTCACCGGATCGCTCCGGCTTTGCTTTTCACACGAGGTCTCCCTCGATTTGGGACAATGATAACATCGGGCCAATCCTTTGTCAAGTACTTTTTTTGAAAAAATAATATTTTTTTCCGGAGCCCCGCATGCCGTCCGGCAGCGGCCCGAAGCACGGATCGTTTACCGCCGCTCCGGGCCCGCCGGCCGTATCGGGCGCCTATCATTCTTCTTTTTCGTATAACAGATCGAGTATCTGCTCGGTCAGCGCGGTCTCATCCACATAGTATTCCATGAACTTCTCTCCGCGCACGGCCTCTCCCCGTATATCCTCCACTCGGTCGAGGGAATAATCCGCGATGCTGTCGGCAATATCCGACAGCTCGTTCACGGTGCAGTCGGAGGTCATGTATTTCGACAGCGTCAGCACGATATCCGCGGGAAGACTCTCGTCGTTCTCCCGGCGGGCCTTGAGCTCATTATAAAAGGCGGAAAGAAAGTCTCTCTGTCTTTCCATACGGCTGAGATTGCTGCTGTCGGCCACGTCGCGCCTGGCTCTGATGTAATTCAGCGCCTGCTCCCCCGTCAGAGTGACCGTCTCTCCGAGGACCAGCGAGGGATCGACCGCGGAGAAATCATCCTTAACCGTTACCGTAACGCCGCCTACGGCGTCGTTCAGCTCCGGAACGGCGTCCATGGTAAAGGCAACGTAGTGGTCTATCCGCGCGCCGTACAGGAGCTTTGACACGGACCATACGGTATTCTTGCAGCTGTCCATCCCGCCGCTGCCGTAGGTATGCGACAGGGCCAGCTGTCCCACGTAGCTGTCAACGGGATCGCCCTTGAAATCGAGCACGCGGATCTCGCCCATGATATCGCGGTTGATATGCAGCGCCGTACAGCTTTCCGCGTCATGATCGAGCACCAGCAGCATAAGGAAATCCGACTGCTGGGTATTGCGGTACGCGTCCTCGCGGTTAAGCTCGCTTTCAAATTTATCTATACCGATAAAAAGGACGGTCTCGACATTATCCTTGAGGGTATACAAATCCCCTTCGTAATATGTCTGAGGCCGCTCGTCATCGGCATATGGATCTTCATTTTCAAAGCCGGGATAATTGCCCTTTGATGAATACGCGGCGGCAGGGAGCCTGCCTGAGGCAAGCTCCCACTTCCGCATTGATCTGTAAATGAATACAAAGGCCAAAACGGCAAATATTGCTCCGAGGATATAGGCCAGGTGCCTTTTCCTCAGTCTGAACGCACTATTTTTCCGTTGCATAGGCCGGAATTACGCCTCGGTCCTGCTCTTTCTGCCGACAGTGAACATAACGGCGGGNNCCGCCGCTGCGAACACTACGCCGAGGATCATCCAGAGGCTTACGCTCTCGCCGGTCTGCGGGGAGGTCGGGGCGCCGTCGCCGGCGGCGGGGGCGGTCTGACCTACGGTGACGATGGCGATCGGGCTGAAGCCGGTAAGGGTAATGGTAAGTACGCCGTTCTCATCCAGGCTTACGTTCTCAACGACTTCCCATTCGTCGCCTTCGTAGTTATGAAGGACGAAGAACATGTCGTCGGGAGTAAGGGTGGTCTGTATGGAGAAGGTGACGCTGCCGTCGAGATCCTCAACGATATCGCCATCCTTCATAATGGTCACGTCGAACAGATCGTAAACGACCAGGTCTTCCATTTCGACGTCCTGATCGGCGGCGTCGCTGCTGGCAGCCTTGGCGATGCTGAGAGCGACGTGCATGCCGGAGGTAAGGGAGGCGACGGAATCCGCTTCGTCGACCTGCTCCTTGGCTTCCTGAAGCTGCTCGGCTATCTCCGCGTTGGGAGCGGCAGAGGCTCTGGAGGACGGAGTGATGACCACCGAATAGTCCGCCGTGTCGGATACGAGATTGCCGTTTTCGTCATAAACGAGGACGTCTACGCCGTTTCCGTCCGCATCGGTCTGCTGTACTACCTCGGGGGCGTCCTTGTTCTCGGCGCTGGGAGTGAACTCGACAGCAAACGCAGGAACGGTAAGGGCTGCGACCAGCGCGAGGATCGCGAGGATTGCAATGATTTTTTTCATGATTAAGCACCCTTTCATAGAATTTGCATGTATTGTCATTATTCTTGATCTGCGGCGGCATTGTCCTCCGCCTCCGGGTCTTCGGGCTCGTGACTGCCCATAACGAGGAAGCGGCAGGTCCTGTCTCCCATCAAACATGTGGATAGAATAACTACTTGACTATCATAACTCGGTTTTGCGTCTTTGTCAATATTTGATCCTATGGCTCTTATATCAAAAATTTCATTGAAAAAAGACTTGAATTGTCGCGCACTGCCGAAATCATAGCTGTAAAGGATATGTCTTTTGTCCAGAGGCACGGCCGCGAACACTTTATAGTGTATTTCACGGTCCGGAAGATAAATGACGAACTCGTTGAGCTCGCTGAATTTTTCCGGGTCGGAATACAGCTTCTGCAGCTGTCCGAACATGGCGCCCGAGCTCATCCTGTGGCCGTAAAGCAGCGTGACCGGGTCGGAAAAATCCCTGCCGTTATACGCGCTCTCCGAAAAGATAGAGCCTGCCGGAGAATAGTTCTTATTCTCGTCGTGATCGAGATAAAACGCGTCGTTTTCGCTCTGCAGGACCGGATAGCTTATATCCGTGCCGGGTATCTCGAGCCAGGCGTATATGTCGGGATTGATCTCCGCCAGCGCGTCAAAATCTATCGGGCTGACGTATTCCTCCTCGGGCGGCTCGCTCTCCTCCGGCGGCTGCGTCGGCGTCGGCGTCGGCGCGGCGGTAACGGGCGGGGGCGAAGGCGGCGCGGGAGGCTCGATGTGCCTGGTACCGGACGCTCTGAGCATGAAATGAGCCGCGAAGCAGGCGGCGGCAAGTATTATCAGCACTGCCGCGGCGGCATAAAAAACCTTTTTTTTCAACGTACCGCCTCCGCAGCGAAGAAATCGTCTTCCACGGCGCCGAGCCACGCGGCGGCGTCCTCGCCGCAGCGCCTGCGGATCTCGGCATAGGCCTCGTCGAGGCGGGGCCGCCTTGAAGTCATGTTATGACAGTCCGAGCCTATCATATGTATTTTCCTGTCCCTCAGCATTTTTACGGCGAAACGCCTCGTGCCCCGCTCGAGAAAGCTGTCCGCGTTCATCTGCATCAGCACTTCGCCTTCCGCCAGCCGCTCGATCACGTGTTTTTTCTGAAACGGCAGACACCGCTCCACGTGGGCAAGCAGCACCGCGACGCCGTGATCGTCGTTCATCCGCAGCACTTCGTCGACCACGCGGTCGTGCCAGGGCGCCTCCGGCATTTCCAGCAGAAGCAGAGGCGTGCCCTCGATCACAAGGGCTTTTATCTCCTCGGAGCGGCTTATGCCCTCATAATAGCTCACCTCGGCGCCCAGTCTGACGGCCGGGACGCCGTCGCTCCGGGCGTCGGCCAATATCCTTGCCGCTCTTTCCCGCCTTTCGAGAAATTCGGACAGCTTATGCCTTACGGCGTAAAAATGCGGCGTCGCCACGGAAACCGTCACTCCCTGTTTCTTCAGCAGCTCCAGCAGCGCAAGGCTTTCTTCCGTGCTGCCGCTGCCGTCGTCCACGTTCGGGAGTATATGACTGTGTATATCAACCACGGTTTTCTTCGGACTGCGCTTTGTTCCCGGTCTCCGCGGCCTGTTCCGGAGCCTTCTCAGCTCCCGGGGCTTTTGCCGCTTCGCTCCTGCCGGCTTCTTTTTTCTGCAGCGTCGGCCTTGATTCGTAGCCGTAGCCGTAACCGTAGCTCTTGTAATACTTTCCGTACTTCCCGTATTTTCCGTACTTCCCGTAGCGCCTGTAGCCCTTTCCCTCACCGCCGGCGCAGGTCAGCACGAAGCCGAGAAGCTTGGCGTCGGAAAACTGGAACTGCGACACGGCCTCCAGGACGGACTTTTTGTCGCTGTAATCCTGTCTGACGACCATGATCATCCCGTCGGTCAGCTTGGAGACCACCAGCGCGTCGGAAACGGCGTTCACGGGAGGGAGGTCTATTACGATGAAGTCGAAATGCTTGGCGTAGGTCTCTATGGTTATGCGCATGTTCTCCGAGCCCAGCAGCTCCGAGGGGTTGGGCGGGATATCTCCCGCGGTTATGACCTTCCAGTTGTCCATATATCCGGAGTCCTTGGTGATGTCCGTTCCGCTCGACAGACCCACCAGCAGATTGGAAAGGCCCGGGGAGGGCGAAAGCCTCAGGACCTTGTATATGGTCGGCAGACGCATGTCCGCTTCGATGGTAAGCACGCGCTTGCCCGTCTGAGCGAGAGAATAGGAAAGATTGATCGAGGTGGTGCTCTTTCCTTCTCCGCGCATGGAGCTCGTAATGCCTATCACGCGGCATTTATGCTCGCCCGGCATGCTGAAGATCACGTTCGTCCTGAGCAGCTTATACGCCTCCGAGGCGGCGAAGCTGAGGTTCGAGCACATCATCTGCCGCTTTTCGGCAGCGGAGTACTGTACGGAGTCGACTCTGTTCCTTCTCATAATCATCGTTTTGCCTCCGTGCTTTTCCGGCTGCTGTCATAGTAGCCGTATTTCTTATAGTAGCCGTATCTTCCGGATTTGGTGCCCTTCAGATCCGGAATGGAAGCCAGGATGGGGATATCGAGGGTCTTGGTGAGGGTCTCCTCATCGTGGATCTGATCGTCGAATATCCTCGCGAGTATGATCACCGCGCAGCTTACCACCACGCCCAGCAGCAGGCCGATCATCGTATACTTGCTGACGTTGGGAGAGGATTTCGTCGTCGGTGCGACGGCGTAATCGACTATCCTGACGGAGCTGCCGTCCACGACGTCGGATATTTTGCCCGGCAGCACTCTCGCGATAACGTTCGCTATATACTGCGCCTCATAGGGATCGGGCGAGGTGACCTTTATACGGAATATCTCGGTGTTGTTCACCGCGGAAGCGGTGACCATCTTCGAGAGCTCCTCATACGTGTAGTCGAGCTCGGCCTTTTCGATGACGTCCTCCAGAGTGCTGCGCGTGCCGAGTATGACTATATAAGTGTTCACCAGGCTGTGCGCGGCGGACAGCTCCGAATTGTTTATGCTGAAATTGGTGCTGCCAAGAGAAAAGGAACTGTTGTTGACGTACATAAGCGCGTTGGCGTCGTAGAGAGGCGTTACCAGATACCGAGCGTAGGCAAACATAGCCCCCGCGAACAGCACGGCTGCCAGAACGATCACCCATGCTCTGTGCCACAGGAGCTGAAGCAGTTCAAGCAGATCAAGCTCCGCGTATTCGTTCTTTTTTTCGTCCATGTCTTCCCCCGGAAATATGAATTTTGCCCCTGACAGACCGGCCTGTCAGGGCAGCGGTAAAATCCAATCTGCTCCGCGCGGCGTCACGCGGCCAGACACACATTTTACAAATCGTTAAATGTTTTCAGTTGAGTTTAACACATTTCACGGAGCATATCAAGACTTATTTAACGGCAAAATTTAGTTCATTTTCATTTATCATTATAAAGCACGCTTATATATGCCCGGGGGGACGTTTATCAGCGTCTGCCGCCGATAAGCGTCCCCCCGGAACGTGCCCTTCCCCGGCAGGAAGTCAGTGACATACCTCGCAGTTGTCACAGTCGGGGAAAAGCTTGTGATCATATTCTATATTGTTTTTGTCGTAATAATCCTTGACCGCCGCGCGTATCGCCTCCTCCGCCAGCACCGAGCAGTGCAGCTTATGCGCGGGCAGTCCGTCGAGCGCCTCGGTCACCGCCTTGTTGCTCAGCGACAGCGCCTCGCTCACGGGCCTGCCTATGATAAGCTCGGTCGCCATGGAGCTGGAAGCTATCGCCGAGCCGCAGCCGAAGGTCTCGAACTTCGCGTCGGTGACGATATCGTCGTCTATTTTAAGATATATCTTCATGATATCGCCGCATTTGCCGTTTCCGACCTCGCCTATGCCGTCGGCGTTTTCAATGGAGCCGACGTTCCTCGGATTTCTGAAATGATCCATTACCTTTTCGCTGTACAGTGCCATATCGTCTTCTCCCATCCCGTCTGTCCGACGAAAATACTATTCCGTGTAAAATTCTCTCCTGCCGCTTATCTTGTCCTTCCACAGCGGGGAAATGCTCCTGAGATACTCCACCGTCTCCGTGACGGCCTTCACGACGTATCCCATTTCCTCCTCGGTGTTGTCCTCGCTCAGCGACAGTCTCAGCGAGCCGTGGGCCAGCTCATGCGGCCTGCCCAGGGCCAGCAGCACGTGGCTGGGGTCGAGGGAGCCCGAGGTACACGCGGAGCCGGACGAGGCGCATATGCCCTTGTCGTCCAGCAGGAGCAGCAGGCTTTCCCCTTCTATGCCCTCGAAGCAGAAATTCACGTTTCCCGGCAGCCTCCGCTCCCTGTCGCCGTTGAGCACGCTGTGCTCTATCCGGGAAAGGCCGTCGATAAGCATTTCCCTCATCTTCAGCAGTTTTTTGCTGTTTTTATCCATATCGGCGCAGGCCTCCCCGAGAGCCGCCGCCATCGCCGCCGCGGCGGCGACGTTCTCCGTACCGGCGCGCTTTCCCCGCTCCTGCGCTCCGCCCTCTATGAGATTTGTCAGCGGCACGCCCCGCCGAGCGTAAAGGATGCCCACGCCCTTGGGGCCGTGGAATTTGTGGGCCGATCCCGAAAGCATATCAATATTCTCCGCCTTTACGTTCACCGGCAGATGCCCTATCGCCTGCACCGCGTCGGTATGGAACGTCACTCCCCTGCCGCGGCAAATTTCGCCTATTTCGGCTATGGGCATGACCGAGCCTATCTCGTTGTTGGCGTACATGACGGTGACGAGGCAGGTATCGTCCCTTATGGCCTCCGCTACCTGTTCGGGAAAGATCATCCCGTTTTCGTGCACGTCGAGCAGCTGTACCTCAAAGCCCTCTTTTTCCAGCTTTTTCAGCGTATGCAGCACCGCGTG
>DBWE01000108.1:13664-13833 GCA_002308315.1 Clostridiales bacterium UBA1246
GCCTCGGCCGCCTTCTGCCCGAAGGCGTAAAGGCTCGACGGATTGCCCCATACTTCTTCCATATACGGCAGCATCGCTTCTATCGCTTTGCGGCTCATCCTCGTCGTGGCCGCGTTGTCGGCATATATCATTTTCGGCGCCGCCTCCTTTACTGCCGCAATTATATCCC
>DBWE01000108.1:13866-14108 GCA_002308315.1 Clostridiales bacterium UBA1246
TAAACCTATAAAGTCAATAGGTTTATAGGTTTTTCTTGAAAATCCCGTCTCCGCGTATTATAATGCATTCGAGGTGAGCGAAATGATTTCGACCCGAGGCAGATACGCGCTGCGCGTAATGACGGCGCTTGCCGCCGACGAAAGCGACCGTTACGTCCCGCTGGATGAGATAGCCGAAAAGCAGGGCATTTCGAAAAAATATCTCGAAATAATAATAAAGACCCTTGTGGAGCACCGGCTGG
>DBWE01000212.1:0-3882 GCA_002308315.1 Clostridiales bacterium UBA1246
TGACGGCTCGTTTGCGAAGCAGACTCCGTTTCTCTTATCTCTTCTCTTTTCTCTGAGCCGCTGAGGAGAGCGGCAAATCAAACTGCGGGTATCGGCCGAACGGCCGGTACCCGCAGTTCATGTTGCACAATCATTAATACCTATTCTGTTTTGAAATCATACCTATCTCACTTCACGTAAAGTTCCGCACCACGATAAAGATCAACAAAGTCTTCATCGGCTTCACCAAAATCATTTGAAAATGATTCAAGGCTTCCTTCACAGTGAAGTACTATGTTGGTAAAAGAAATATAGGCATTGTACACGCTCTCCAACGCTTTAAACGCATTCTCATACCCTTCCGGGGGATTGAGCATTTCTTTCATTTCATCTTTAACTTGCTTTTGATCGGCTGTAAGTGATGACACATCCTTTCTGAACTCTTCATCGTCAAAAAGCTTCCCCAGCGCATCATTGAAATCTGAAACAAACTCACCATTTACCTGAGTAAACTTGTCTGTTTCACTGTCCGTTGTATTCCAAATCGCATTATGCCAAACACCTATGATGAGATTGCCCATTTTCTCTGCCAGGACGGCATCATCAAGCATATGCGAAACCAACAGATTATAATCCTCCTGATAAGCTTCCGCATCCTGCTTTGCTTTTCTCTCTGCATCTTCTTCGGCCTGTTTGGCCTTTTTCGTTTTCTCGACCAGCTCATCATACGATGCTTTGTAATCTTCGGCCAGCTTCTCTGCCTTGCTCTTCTCCATCCATAGAAATCCGCAAAGAAACGACAGTGCTGCAAGAAGAATTGCAAAAACCGGAATCAATGGATTCACTTTTCTTTTTTCTTCCATCACGATCCTCCTTGCCGTGCCTTTTGCGCACCAGCTTTTTTAAGTTCTTCGTATAAAGCATTTATTTTTGCTCTTTTTTTCCCTTTTGGAAGCAAACACATTCCCATACTGCACTGCTCACCAAGGAAACAAGCATCACAAACAATCTGTTCTATTTCCTGCTTCATCAAATCATCATCAGAAGGAAGTTCGTAATCAGGAATCTTTTTTATTCCTTTTGGATTCCTCAGTCCGAAATCAATCGATTTTCCCTTTCCGGTCTTCAGGTATCTGTAAATATCCGCAAAAAACGAAAGTGAATCGCCTTCGTGATACTCCTCGAAACCTTTAAGGCTCATCCAAACATGATCTTCTTTCCCGTCGAAGCACATACCGTCCGGAAACATTCCTTCAACAAAGATTCTATTAAAGCAGACCTTATCCTTTGTACGTTTTGCTATCTGTCCTCGAAACCCAAGCGGAAAATTATAATAGCACGCTTCGAAATAATGTCGAACATTTTTTCCTGAATTCCTCTGAATTTCGAGATATTCTTCGTAGTTTAACCGCTCACCTCCTGCTACTTCCTTAAGGCTGTCTATGCCAAAGTAAATGGTTCCCCATTCGCTCTGCGCAACGACATTCTTTTTGTAGTTTACTTTTTTGAATTCTTTCCAGTCATCCATATATGACCACCTCCGTTAATAAGTGTTGCCTTTGGGCAACCTGACATGTTAACGGTATCGCCTCGCAAAAAAGCAAATGGCAAATGTGAATGCCGATAATAAACAAAAGCGCCTCTTTCGTGAATTGCGTGCGCAGCTTGCTTCAGGCCGTGTTCTCACTGCAGCGTTTTTTGAAAAACCAGACCTGGTTTTCCTTGAGCTTTCTTTACTCCTTTTCGAAGCGGAAGCCGTAGAAATCAAAGCTGCTGCCGGGCAGGAAGACGAACGAGAGCGTGCACATGCCCCGGGGGACCTTCAGCGAGAAGGTCTGCTCTCCCCTTTCCGAGCGGCGGAAGCCGCATACGGCGGGTTCTTCCTCCCCGTCCGGTCCGGCCACGCGCACGGTCACGGTGTTCACGTCGAGCCCGGTCGCGCCGTCAAGTATCAGCCTGACGCTGCCGCCCTCAAAATACAGTCCGCCGAAGCTCAGCGTGACGTTATTGCCTATGCCGAGCACCGCGCCGTCCTTTATTCTATAACTGTCGCCGTAAATGCCGTCCGCCTCGGCCGCGCTTATCCTGCGCGAGGCGCGGGACTGCTTTGCGAAAGAAAATCCCTTCAGATGCGCTTCCTTGTCCGCTGAGAAGGCTATCGTATGCACTCCCCGGAGCGTTTCGGACAGCTTGAAGCTCTGCGGCTGGTAGAGGTTCCATACAACCGGCTTTTGATAAGGCAGAACGTCTATAACTCTTCCGCCCTGTGACGGCAGGCCGTCCCACAGCTTTATTTCATGCACGTCCGAGCCCGTCGCGAACAAGGTTAGCGTAAGCTCGTCGGTGCCCGCGCTCCCGAAATCCAGACTGTCGAAGCCCACGGCGCTGAATCCGTCGCGGGCAAAGGCTATGCCGTGTTCGTTGCCGCCGGTGATATCTCCCTCTTTAAAGGTGCACAGCGAAGCCGAAACGAAGCCGTAGGGATCCGGACTGACCGGCCCGAAGCCGCAGGCTGAAAGCTCCGTTACGGATATCACGCGGGGGTGGTCATAGCCGTTGTTCGCGCTCGCCCGGAGGTACATTTCCCCGTCGCCCCGACCCGTGACCGTGACGACGTTCCCTTCCCGCTTCAGCACGGCGCAGGGCACCTCGACGCCCTGCCTGTTGGTCACGCGCAGCTTCACTTCCCTGTCCGTCGCGTTTTCGGGCAGTATCCTTATCTCATAGCTTATTTCGGGCCGCTCCGGCGTGAGCACGGTCGTATCGGACAGCGGTCTGAGGTCTATGCGTCTTATGAAAATATCCTCTTCCGGCTCCTCAGCCCGGCACAGGTCGTTGAACGCGCGCTTTTCGGCTCCCTCATGCGCCGTCACGACCGAAAGGGTAAGCTCCGCGCTCTCGAGGCCCCGGCCGCTCACTCTGAGTCGTATTTCCCCGCAGGCGTCTCCCGCGCCGACCATGATAAGCAGCCTGCCCGAGAACAGGCGGCGGCTGTTCACCTTATACCCGTCCCTGTCGGCGCTGTCGCCGTTATCCATGCCGAGGAGCACGCCGGGGCCGCTGAGCTCGACGTGAACGCGGTCTACGGCGTTTTCCACCTCTTTGCCCGCTTCGTCAAGAACGGTCACGGTGATAAAGGCGATATCGCCGCAGCCGCTTTCAAGAACGGTCCTTTCCGCGGAAAGGGCTATCTTTTTGCTCTCGGAAAAGCTCTCTCTCTTCGTTTCGGCGATCACGGCGCCGCGGGCGTCATAGGCTCTCGCCTCGAGCACTCCGGCCCTGTACGGTACGCGCCACACCGGCAGGCTGCCCTCTATGTCTCTGAGATCCACCTTTTTTCTGCCCAGGGAGCTTCCGTTCAGGAAAAGCTCCGCCTCGGCGCCGTTGGTCATTACGGGGACGTCTATCAGCTCGCCCTCGTTCCAGTCCCATATCACGCCTATATGTATCATGGGTTCGTCGGTCCATACGGCCTTATAGAAATAATACGCGTCCTTCGGGAAGCAGGCCGTGTCCGTCTGTCCGAAATAGCTGCTTCTCGTATGATAGGGCGTCGGCTCGCCTATGTAGTCTATGCCGGACCATATGAACTGCCCGAGGGAATACTCCGTGAGCATGTCCTCGACCAGCATTTTTCTCAGATCCTGCGCGCCCCAGTTCACGCAGCTGTTCATGAGCGCGGAGCACTGCAGGTCCTCCTCGGTAAGAATGCTCTCGCTCATGGGGAAATGATATATGCCGCGGCTGAAAAGCAGCGAAGCAGTCTCGCTGCCGTAAATGACCCAGTCGGGATGCTTCTCATGATGCTGAGCGTAGTATCTCTCGGCGTAATTGTAGCCCGGCATTTTCACTATGTCCGCGCATTTCTGCGCGCCGCCCCAGGGCATATAGTTGCTGGCGAAG
>DBWE01000212.1:3892-6870 GCA_002308315.1 Clostridiales bacterium UBA1246
TCGTGCTTTCGCACCTCTTCCATAAGCGTCCTTGTCCACATTTCGCCGCGCTCGGAGGCCTGCATATCGTATATCTCGTTGCCTATCGACCACAGTATCACCGAGGGGTGGCAGCGGTCGCGGCGTATCCAGGCCGCGATATCCTCCGGATAGTTGTCCGCGAAAAAGCGGGCGTTGTCGTTGGCGGTCTTGGGCTTTTCCCACATGTCGTATATCTCGTCCATCACCACAAGGCCCATGCGGTCGCAGAGATCGAGCAACTGCCGTGCAGGCGGGTTGTGCGAGGTGCGAACGGCGTTCACACCCATTTCCTTCATCACTCTTAGCTGACGCTCGGCCGCCTTCTCGTTGAACGCCGCTCCGAGCGCGCCGAGATCGTGATGCAGGCATACTCCATGAAGCTTTACGTGCCTGCCGTTGAGCAGCATGCCTCTGTCCGTGGTGAACTCCGCGTGTCTGAAGCCTACGTTCATGCTCTCGCTCTGCTGCCCGAGCCTCAGCTCGAGCTTATACAGCGCGGGACTGTCCGGCGACCAGGTCACGGCGTTTTCCACGGCGATCTCCGCCGCCGCTCCGCCCGGCGCGGGGCTTAGCCTTCCCTTTGCCGCGACGGCGCCCTTTTCGTCGGTGAGCTCATATTCCGGCAGCCCGTCACCCGGCCCGGCGAGCTCGGCGCTGATACACAGCGTCCATACGCCGTCTTTTATGACCGTGTCCGCGTGAAAGCCGTCGGGGACCATGTACCGCTCGGGCAGCGTGATAAGCCCCACGTCTCTGAATATGCCCGCGCCCGAGTACCAGCGGGTATTCGGGCTGAGATGACGGATATGCACCGCTATCTCGTTGTCCCCCGCCTTCAGCAAGTCGGTGAGCTCAACGAAAAACGGACTGTAGCCGTAACGGTGAGTGCGTATGACCTCGCCGTTGAGAAGCACGTCCGCGTCGGTATAAACGCCGTCGAAATCGAGCAGGATATGCTCTCCCGCCTTCGGACGCCCGACGAGGGTCTTTACGTACCAGCCGTCGCCGCTTTCGTAAAGATCGTTCTCCTGACTTATCAGCCAGTCGTGCGGCAGTTCGATGTCCGCCGTCCGGGCGGCCTTCATGTCCGCATACGTACTGCCGGTCGGCAGCTTGACGAATTTCCATCCGTCGTTCCAAAGCTTTCTCACGTTTAAATCTCCTTATATCCGGTTATCTGTCAGCCAGGCAATTCCCCGCGCAAGGCGGCCTTCCGGATCGCTGAAATGTCCTCCCGGCTCGAAGCACAGCGCGCAGTCCGTCCCCGAAGCCCGGAAAAGGCCGTATATTTCCCTTGTTTTTTCCTCCACGCGGCTCATGACCGTGTTCTTCGTATTCTTCTCCCTGTCTCCGAGGGACAGGTATATTTTATCAGGCTTCCGCACCGGCTCATGTCCCGCGGCAAATTCGGCAAAGCCCGGGAACCACAGCGAGCCGGAGGCGGATATCGCGCCGCGAAAAACGTCCGTGCGGTACAGAGCGTAAAGGGCGAACAGTCCCGCGAGAGAATAGCCCGCTATGTATATGTCGCCGTCCGGGGAGCCTTCCAGCGCCGGCACGATCTCTTTTTCGAGATATTTCACCGTGTCGTCCGCTCCCGCTCCGAAATCGCTCCCGCCCCTGAAGACCTTCGGCGCGGGCCAGGGCGAAAGCCCGTTTTCCCAATCCTCAGCCTCCACGGCGGCAAGGCGGCAGGGACGGTCCGACAGGGCGCTGTATTTCTCCCACACTCCGCGGGCGCTCTCCCCGCCGGTTATCAGCAGCACCGTCGGAGTCCCTCCGGCGGCGCTTTCGCCGCCGAATATCTCGATCGTTTTATCCGCCTCGCTTACGGTGATCATCTCCCGTTTTTCCGATCTTTTTTGTCCATTATACACTTTTCTCCCGCTCTTTTTCCAGCAAAATGTGAAATTTGTTTTTTTGCCAAACACATTGAAATGGATTTGCCGGGGGACTATAATACAGGAGAAAGGAGCGGGCCATGAATACTGATACTTCGCTGTCCGCGCCGTCTTTGCGGCGCAGGCCGGGCTATGCGCGCATACTGACGTATGCCCTTTGCTTGCTGATCAATCTTGCCGGAGCGGCGCTGCGGCGGCGCACCGGATCGCCTCTGTTTTCCGACCTTGCCGGCACGCTGATCGCAGCCGCTCTCGGCGGCTATATCCCGGGCGCAGCTCTGGGGCTGCTTACCGCGCTGATACGCGGCATAGGCGATTTCAATTATGTTTATTTCGCGGCCGTCAACGTGCTCACCGCGCTTTTCGCCGCCTTTCTTGCCGATAAAGACCGGCTCAGGCGCTTTTCCGGCGCCGTGCTGTTCCTGATCTGCGTTTCTCTCTTCTCCGCCGCTCTCAGGGCGGCGCTCGACCGCTTCCTTCTTTCCCCGGCTTCGGAGCCCGGAGCATCGGCCTTTGCCCAAAGCATAGCCGAAAGCACGTCTCTCCCCCTCTCATCCGCCGCCTTTGCCGCCGATCTTATCACCTCTCTTGCCTCTTCCGCGATATGTGCTGCCGTCGCCCTCGCAGTCGTCTTCCTGCTCCCCGCCGGTCGGAAAGGAAATTTGCGCTTCATCGGCTGGCAGCAGACGCCCCTTTCCCGCGAAAGCATGCGCGAAGCGGGCTCTTTGAACATCCGCGGCGTATCGCTGCGGGCGAAGCTGCTTCTGCTGGTGGTAATCGCCTCCGTTTGCATCGCAGCCGCTGCCACGGTCGTCAGCATGCTTCTTTATCGCCGTTTCAGCATTGAGGAGCATACTCAGCTCGGTACCGGCGCTGCCGGTCTCGCCGCGAGCATCATAGACGCGGAGCGCGTTGACGAATTCATCGAGCTCGGCGAAACGGCGGACGGATACCTCGAAACGGAAAAAATGCTCGCCGAGATACGCTCCGGCATACCGGATATTGAATACGTATACGTCTACAAGATCATGGAGGACGGCTGCCATGTCGTTTTCG
>DBWE01000033.1:0-9572 GCA_002308315.1 Clostridiales bacterium UBA1246
GAGGCAGGCGTCGAGCCTGTCGACGACGAGCTGCTGGACGCCGTCGCCGGCGGAGTGCCATACCTTTTTCCCGAAACGGTTTTCGAAAAATTCAGATAACACACTGATACACAAAAACGGGAGCGATCATGAAAAAAGAAGAGTTTTATAACAATCTCAGTGAGGACGTAAAGAAAAAGCTTGCCGAATGCAAAACGCAGGATGAGCTCCGCAAAGTGCTTGCCGAGGCCGGCGTCGAGTCTGTCGACGACGAGCTGCTGGACGCCGTCGCCGGCGGATCAAGGGTCCCGCGCTATGTATGCTTCCCCCTCTACCATTGAGCATCGCGGGAGATCGGGAGCTGCCGGTCCCGGCATAATAAGGTGAAAAACACCCTTTGCACAAAGCCTTGCCTTGTACAAAGGGTGATCGCCTTTTCGGAAAACGAAACGATCGATGACGGGAAACCGTTCGGGATCGCGTTGAAAGAAACGGCTTCCGGGTCGTCGATCCGTTTTTCGAGCATCGGCAAATCGAGACGGCAGCGCAAGAGCGACGCTGCGGTCCGGATAGAGCGAAAGAGAAATGAGCCATGGAAAAGTACAGCGAGCAGGACCTGAAATACGCAGCGGAGTTTCGGGAGGGAGTCCATCGCGAGGCGCTGGCGATCGTCCGAAAGACAATGCCGCACGTCACGGATGTGATCGACCGACATCCGGTGGAGGACTATTTTCAGGAACATTGGGACTATCCCGGCAAAATGTACACCATCGTGGCTATCCCCTATGGTTACAAAAGCCGCGAAGCCCTCGTCGATCAGCTCGTCCGGGATACGCTTTCCGGGAAAGCGCCCGAGCCGGAGCCCGCACACACTCAGGAATTGCGGGACATGCCAAAACGGGAGCCCGGCCGGCGGAAATCGACAAATCAGCTCGACGCAAAGCCGGACGGCTATGAAGAACTGTTTGAAGCGGAGGCCGACGGTAAAAACCGCAGCTTCCGCGCGGTGGGCACAGACGCCGAGGGGCGATATATCCCGGAACAATTCGAAGAGCACGATCCCGGCAGCGCCGCCGGCTCGACAGGCGCCTATCACGTTCTGACCGATTTGGAATACGGCCGCTGCGCAAGGCCGGCGCTGTTGAACGGGCAGATAAAAGAGGAGGACTATCGCCGCCTGACCGCCGGGCAGAAAACGGAGGATAAGGAAAGCGATCCGTTTTACTTGCTCATCGCAGAGTATCCCGATCTGGCCGTGGACTACCGCATCGTTAAGGACGAAGGGTATTCCGGTTATAAATCGCACCGCAAGGCGCTGAAAACCGCTTTCGGCAGACTCGGCGGCGGCTGGACCGGCGATCCCGACAGGGCCGTGGGCAAAAGCGTTGCCGCCGGGGAGCTTTTCTCGTCGAAATATCAAAACGGAAAGCTCAATTATCGAAAGGCGTTTCTTTATCCGCCGCATCAAAACAGCTATACGGGCAAGGATTTTGTGCGCGTCAATGCCGCGCTTTTCCCGAACGGCACGGACGGGCTCGAAGTCTATGAATGGACTGCCGACTGGTCCGATTATTTCGACGACGGCCGCGAGTGGTGGGGCACGCTGTGCCTGACCGTATACGACAAAAGTCTCGACCGCTTCGTCGTGATCATGGCGTCCGCAACGGATTGAACGGACGCCGAGCTGCATTTCCGCCCGCAGAGCGGATATCGGCCCGCCCCGAATTCCCGCGCCTGCCGACGGGCCGAGAGCGCTCCGCCGCATGTCCGCAAAAGGTGATAAAATGAAAAGTGAAAGCATAAAGGCCTTTTTCCTGTACTGTACTCTGAAAAAAGAAGAGTATGATTTCATTCGGCCGCTTATCTGGAGCAGGAACGTCAAAACGCTCAGGATCACTTCCCTGCTCTCCGCGGGCATGGGCGGTATCTTCCTGGCCATGAATTTGATCACGCGCTCGGGAATGTGGCANNATGTTTCTTTTTTGCGGCAGCATCGTCATCAATCTTCTTCTCCGGCTCCGGCGCGGCAGCGGCACGGGCGAGCTGACAAGCATGCTGCTGTGCTACGCGAACATGCTGATGGTCTGCATATACGCGGGCTTTTTAAGCACGCGGCCGGGCAATTACGCGCTGCCGGCGACCAGCATAATCGTATTTATCGCGCTTCTGCCTCTCACGATCGACGACAGGCCGATAAGAGTATACGCGGTAATGATCGCGGAAACGGCCCTGTATCTTATCGCATCGCGCCTGTATAAATCCTCCGACGCCTTTTCACTGGACCTTCTGAACGCCGTGACGTTCTGCACGGTCGGCACGCTGCTCTATGCCGTTATATGCACGAGAAACGTGCGCGAGATCAATCAGGGCCTGCGAATGGAAAAATTGCAGCAGCACGTCATTTCCTCGCTTGCTACCGTTGTCGAAGAGCGCGACGAGGGGACCGGCGGCCATATCTCCCGCACGGTGGAATACGTCCGGGCGCTGACCGAGAGAATGATGCGTCAGGAAAGATATTCCTCTCTGCCGGACAGCTTTTATAAAAACGTGATCCTTGCCGCCCCCATGCACGACGTGGGGAAAATACGCATTCCCGACGCGATCCTGAACAAGCCCGATAAACTGACCGAAGAAGAATACGCGATAATGAAAACCCATTCCGTCTACGGCGCCGAGATAATCACCAAGACTCAGAAGGACGTGGAGGACGGGGAGTATTACGTCATTGCCGACAATATAGCGAAATACCACCACGAACGCTACGACGGCACGGGGTATCCGGACGGCCTCAAAGGCAGCGACATACCGCTGGAAGCCAGGATAATGGCGCTGGCGGACGTTTATGACGCTCTCGTTTCCGAGCGGGTATATAAAAGGCCGATGCAGAAGGATGCCGCGATAAAAATCATTTCGGAAGGCCGCGGCACGCAGTTCGACCCCGAGCTGGTCCCCCTCTTCCTGGAATGTCTGGAAGCGACGCCGTAAACCGCGGCACGGCGTCATCACCGCCGGAAAACCGCGGACGGCGCGGCTGTCCGCGATAAAAAGCCCGGTAAGCGAAGTCTCGCCGCACACTGCTTTTTTCACGGAGCCGTTATGGATGATAGAGCATTACAATTTGAATATGGCGCTCTGCCGGAAAACATCGCGCGGCTGATCGCAGGCAGGCGCTGCGAAAAGGACGGCGTCGGCAGATCCGGCGCCGAAATATTTTATCTTGACGATTACGTACTTAAGGCTGTAAAATACCGCATTGAAAACGAGGACGCGGTACGTGTCATGCGCTGGCTTGAAGGCAGGCTCCCGGTTCCCGAAGTGATCTGCTTTGAGCGCCGCGGCGATATTCAATACCTTCTCATGAGCAGGGTCCCCGGCAGGATGACCTGCGATACGTATTATACCGAGCGTCCCGAAAAGCTGACCGCACTGCTGGCCGAGGCTTTGAACATGCTGTGGAGCGTCGATACGGCCGGGTGCCCGCGCGTCATGGACGCAGACGCGCTGCTTGCCGAAGCGGGATACAGGGTCGAAAACCGTCTGGTCGACACGGACGGCGCCGAAGCGTCCACCTTCGGAAAGGGCGGCTTCGCCGGGCCGGAGGCGCTGCTGAAATGGCTGGAGGACAACAGGCCGGACTTTGAGCCGGTGTTTTCCCACGGCGATCTCTGTCTCCCGAACATTCTTGCACAAGAAGATAGGGTCAGCGGCTTCGTCGACCTCGGAGGCGCGGGGATCGGCGACAGGTGGCGGGACGCCGCGCTGTGCCGCAGAAGTCTCAGGCACAATCTCGACGGGACTTACGGCGGCACCGTCCGCCCGGATTTCGACGCGGACGAGCTCTTTGTCGAACTCGGCATCCGCCCGGACCGCGACAAGCTCAGGTGGTACACGCTTCTTGATGAACTGTTTTAAGCGTGTTCAAATTTCAGGGAAAAGAAAATGATTTTGGAAACGGAAAGACTGATGCAAAAGACCTGCGGCTTGCGCGGGTGTGGTGCGCGTATTGCGACGGCAGCGCTAAATCAAAGCGCGCAGGAAAAAAACGGCTTCAGCTATCAATGGACCGCCGAGAACGCTCCCGTTCCGCAAATGGGCGAGACCCGCAGAGGGCACGTCGATCTCATGACCGGGGAGCAGCGGGAGGCCGCGCGGCGTCCGTCCGAAACCGGGATAAACGTTTCGGATCTCAGCAGCCGTTACACCGTACGCAGACTCGAAGCGCGCGACGCCGCCGCCGTTGAGGACCTTTGCCGGGAGAACGGGCAGTTTTATCTGTACTGCGGCGCCGAACCCACCGAAGAGCAGATCCTCGAGGATATGCGCATAACGCCTCCCGGCGTCGATCCCTCCGACAAATACTATATAGGCTTCTTCCGTGACGGCGTTCTTATCTCCGTCATGGACCTGATCGACGGTTATCCCGGACCCGACGTTGCTTTCATAGGCTTTTTCATGATGAAGAAAGAGCTGCAGGGACAAAATATCGGCAGTTCGATCGTCGCGGAGACCGCGGCTTATCTGAAAAGCATCGGAAAAACGGAGATACGTCTCGGAATCGACAAGGGCAATCCTCAGTCAACGCATTTCTGGAAGAAAAACGGCTTTGCCGTGCTGAGCGAAGACGACCGCGGAGGACGCACGGTGCTCACCGCCGAAAAAAAGCTCTGATCATCCTCTGCGTTCCGTCCGAGGAACGCCCATACTACAGCAGCCGGCTGCCGCCCGGCTGCGCATACGGAGAATGAGTAATGACCGTTATAGAATATCTGATCGACAATTTTGTTTTTATCTACGAGATAATCGGCCTTTTCATAATAATAGGCATCGGAGTGCATATCTCCGAGCGCACGAAAAAGCTGACGGCGGCGGTCATTATCCTTATCGTCGTTGAGACGGCGGTATTCCGCATAGAGAGATGGACGCATACGTTTGAGATCCTCAGTCTGCTCAGACCGATGCTGACGGCGGCCAACTATTCCATATATCCCGTCATTCTGGTGCTGCTTATGCAGATCACCGTGAGCAAAGGCTTTTCCCGCAAACGTCTTTTGATCCTGCTCATCCCCGAGTTCGTCTGCGTTCCCCTGTTTTTCACGTCCCAGTGGACGCATCTGATATTTTACTTCCATGAAAACAACAAATATTCCGTGGGGATCCCGGGCCTCCAATATCTGCCGTATCTTCTGTTCGGCTTCTACGCGGTCGTCATTGCCGTGCGGAATTTCAGGTATTTCAGCAAATCCTCACCCGCGTCCCTTGCCGTAATGGCGTATATCATTTTCGTTCCCCTCACGGGCGTCCTGTTATATAAGCTCGAGGAAACGGACAGGGACTACAACGCCATGTTCACCTCGTCCATCGTTCTGTACTATATATACGTGTATACCCAGCTGTCGAAGACGGATTCTCTGACCTCGCTTCTTAACCGCCAGAGCTACTATAAGGAGACAGCGTCCAACAGCAGGGCGATCACGGGCGTGGTCTCCGTGGACATGAACGACCTGAAATATCTCAACGACAACTTCGGCCATGAGGCCGGCGACAAGGCGCTGCAGACCGTATCCGAGGTGCTGCGCAGCTTCTGCGGGCAGGGCGGCAGGGTCTACCGCGTAGGCGGGGACGAATTCATGATCCTTTATACCGGCGCCGACGAGGCGGACATAGCCGCTTACGTGTCCGTCATGCGGGAGAAAATGGAAGAAACGGAATACATGTGCGCCTTCGGGTACGCGATGCGGAAGCCGGGCGAAAACATCGCCGACGCCATTCGTCTGTCAGACGGCATGATGTATGAAGACAAGGCGCGCATGAAAGCCGGAAGAACGCATAAATAACCGAATATCCGCTCTTTTTCGGAGGATCGCAATGGAATACATAAGGGTGACGGGCGAAAACCTGGACCGGGAGCATATATGCTGCGCTATTTCCAACAATAAAGACGTGCAGGTCTCATCAAAGAAAGCCTGGCTCGCGGAGCGCTTTGCCGACGGTCTTGTGTTTCTTAAAAGCATCGAGCGCGGAAAATGCTTCATCGAATACATACCCGCGGAAAACGCGTGGAATCCCATAGACGCCGACGGCTATATGTATATCGACTGTCTGTGGGTATCCGGCTCGTTCAAGGGTCACGGCTATTCGAGCGATCTTCTCGGCGAATGTATATCGGACAGCAAGGGCAAGGGCAAAAAGGGGCTTTGCATCCTGTCTTCGGAAAAGAAGAAGCCTTTTCTTGCCGATCCCAAATATCTGCGGCACCAGGGCTTTGAGGTATGCGACGAGGCCGATAACGGGATACAGCTGTGGTATCTCCCCTTTTCCGACGGCGCAGAGCGTCCCCGCTTCAGGGAATGCGCAAGGCATCCGCGCGTCGAAGAGGGCGGTTATGTGCTCTACTATACAAGTCAGTGTCCCTTCAACGCGAAGTACGTGCCCGTGCTCGAAAAGGCCGCGGAGGAAAACGGCGTCCCGTTCAGGGCCGTACATATCGAAAGCAAAGAAGAGGCCCGCAGCGCCCCGACGGCGATCACGACCTATGCTCTGTTCCGCGACGGCGAATATCTTACCAACGAACAGATGAACGAAGCGAAATTCCTGAAACTGATATCGAAATGACCCGCTCCCGCTTTCCGAAAAGGATAAGATCTTTATGTGTACAAGCATAGTCGTCAACAAAAGGAAGACCGTCGTTGGATGGAACCTCGATCTTCTCGATATGGAGTATCGCGTCGTCAGCTCTGCTGACGGCGTATTCATCGAGATAAACGACGCGGTCGAGGGCCGGCTGCCTCTGTTCGGCGCCAACCCGAGGGGAGATTTCGTGGGCATGCCCACCTGCTGGCCCTTTGACGCGAGGAGCGATCCCTCCGGCGAGGGCAGCAGCGTCATCCTTCTGGATATCGACCTGCTGCTGCGCAAAAAAACTCTCGGCGAAATAAAGGCCATAGCGGAAAATGGACCCGTATTCAGCGTACCGGGATATACCTTCATGTCGGCTCTTTCCGACGCGGACGGAAACGTCCTGCACATCGTTCCCGGTCAGGGCTGCCTGTATTACGAAAGGCCGGAATATAAGATACTGACCAACTTCTCCCCCTTCAAGCAGGACTCCGAGACCCACCCGTGGATGGGGTGGGACAGGTACCGGACGGCGGACGAAATGCTGCGCGCCGCCCCCGACGGCTTTGACGTGAAGGACTGCTTTGAAGTTCTGCGGGCCGTTTCCCAGGTGGTATGTCCCACCGTCGTTTCAATGGTATTCGACGTGACCGAAAGAACGGTCTATTGGTGCGAAAACAGGCGGTGGGCCGATGTGAAAAGCTCCGCTCTCGCGCGAGAGGATCGATAGGATGTTCAGACTGACGGACGCAAACGAGGATAACCGGCTCGAGGTCGCATCTCTGACAGTAAAGGAACGTCAGAGGGATCACCTTGCCCCGGCGACAGGCATTATCGCGCGGGGCTGCGTTTATCGCGGCCTGTACGCTTTTGAAAACGGCGGCGTCACCGTCGGCGCGGACCTGCCGGACTGCGTCAATATGATATGTTTTTTCCCTGAGGTCAGAGAAGCGTTATCATGAGAATTGAAAGCGAGCGCCTGTATATCTATCCTATCGGCGATGAAGAAATGGAAAAGCTGATCGCGGACGAGACCGATCCGGAGTTGAAGCGCGCCTATTCGGAAATGCTCCGGGGCTGTATCGACCATCCGGCAAACAGGATATGGTACGCGGTCTGGAATATCGAACTGAAAAACAGTCCCGGCGCCGTCGTCGGCGATCTCTCTTTCAAGGGGCTCGAAGCGGACGGCACGGCGGAAATAGGTTACGGCCTTGCGGAGGCTTACCGGGGCAGAGGATACATGACGGAGGCCGTAAAAGCGGTATGCCGCTGGGCCGGGTCGCAAAAGGGCGTGAAACGGATCGAGGCGGAGACTCTGCCGGACAATACGGCCTCACAGAAGGTGCTTTACGCTTCCGGCTTCAGACCGACGGGCACGTCGGGCCGGGAAGGCCCGCGGTTCGTGCTATACATTCGGAGGAACAACGATGGATAAAAGCGACTGCGTCATACGTTTGGAGAGAGAAGAAGATCACGGAGAAGTCGAAAATCTTATCCGCGAGTCTTTCTGGAACGTTTACCGTCCGGGGTGCAGCGAGCACTACGTCATACACGTGCTGAGAAACGATCCCGCGTTCGTCAAAGAGCTCGATCTCGTCATGGAAAAGGACGGACGCATCATAGGACAGAACATGTTCATGAAAACGGTCATCGACGCCGACGACGGCAGGACCGTACCCGTTCTGACCATGGGGCCCATCTGCATAACGCCCGAGCTCAAGCGCCGCGGATACGGCAAGCTCCTGCTCGACCGTTCTATTGAAATGGCCGCGGAAATGGGCTTCGGCGCCGTGCTGTTTGAGGGGAACATAGGCTTTTACGGGAAAAGCGGCTTCGGCTACGGGCGGGATTTCGGCATACGCTATCACGATCTTCCCGAGGGAGAGGACGATTCCTTCTTCCTTTGCCGGGAGCTGAAAAAGGGCTATCTCGACGGGATCACCGGAATATACCGAACGCCCGCCGGCTATTACGTGGACGCGGCCGAGGTCGACAGGTTCGACAGAGCTTTTCCTCCCAAGATCCGGCTCAAGCTGCCCGGGCAGCTTCCCGACGGCAGATAAAATGACCGGAGCCGTCAAATTCGTCAGGCGTGAGCCCATGCTCTTCGTTTCGCTGCTCGCCGCCGCGGCGGGGCTCATCATCACCCCTCCGTCGGCCGGTTTTCTCCGCGGCATCGACTGGCGCACGCTCGGAAATCTGCTGATGATGCTCTGCGTTCTGGAGGGCTTCAAGCGCGAGCGCATACTCAGGCCGGTGGAAAACCTCGCGAAAAAGCTGAAGAGCATGTTCGCTCTGTCTCTGTTCCTTATTTTCGGGGTATTTTTTTCCTCGATGTTCGTTACCAACGACGTTTCCCTCATCATTTTCGTCCCGCTGACCCTTTCCCTTTTCAGGAGCGCCGCGCGCGAGCGATATATCCTCCCGGTCATATCCATGGAAAACATAGCCGCCGTCAGAGGCTCGCTGCTCACTCCCTTCGGTTCTCCGCAGAACATGTTCCTGTACGGGCAGGCAAAGGAAATAAGCTTCCGCAGCTTCGCCGTCCATATGTCGCCGCTCGCCGCCATGAGCGCGGTGCTGCTGGTGCTGTTCGCGCTCGTCCTGTACCGCAAAAACCTCGGAGAAGTCATTGATTACAGCTTTGACGGCGAGGCCCGGGATAAAAACGGGCGGGCACGGCGCGCGGTATACCTGCTTCTGTTCGCTCTCGTAATTCTCGTCATCGTCACGCGGACGCGGCTGTGGTGGGCGGCGCTCATCGCCGTTGCCGCGGCGATATTCATCGCCGACAGGAGCATTTTTCTCAAGGTGGATTACGTTCTGATCGTGACCTTTTTCTGTTTCTTCATTTTCTCCTCCTCCGTCGCGGGCAATCCGGGGATATCGGCCTTTCTCGGCCGCTCGGTGTCCGGGCGCGAATACTGGTGGGCCATAGGTCTGAGTCAGATCATTTCCAACGTGCCCGCCACCAT
>DBWE01000033.1:9655-9777 GCA_002308315.1 Clostridiales bacterium UBA1246
TCGGTCATCAATTACCGCATTTACGTTCGCGAATATCCCGGCGGCGGAGGCAAATTCATAAAGACCTTCACTCTCATTTCCTGGGCGTTTTTCATTTTTGTCGTCCTGCCGGGCTACTTTAT
>DBWE01000033.1:9821-12391 GCA_002308315.1 Clostridiales bacterium UBA1246
TCAAAGCACTGGCTTTTCTGAAACGGAGGAAACCACTATGAGGATAGTATTCGTGCGTCACGGCGACCCTGATTACGCCAACGACCGTCTTACCGCTCTCGGCCGCCGTCAGGCGTACGCGGCAGCGGTCCGGCTGCGGGAAGAAAAGATAGAGAAGATATACTCTTCTCCCATGGGCCGCGCGACGGAGACAGCCGGGATCGCCGCCGACGTTCTCGGCCTGGAAGAGCCGGAAATACTCGATTTCATGCACGAGCTGCAATGGGGCAGCGCCGACGGCTCTCCCCTGTTTGCCGGCGGCCATCCCTGGGCGATCGCCGACGAGATGGTCCGCACGGGGTGGGACCTTGCCGATCCGGGCTGGACGGAGCACCCTTTTTTCCGCAATAACAAGGCGGCTGCGGACATAGCCCGCGTCGACCGCGGCATTGACGAATGGCTCGCCTCTCTCGGCTACCGGCGCGAGGGCTCGTATTACAGGAACACCGGCGGCTCCGAAAACCTGCGCACCGTCGCCCTGTTCAGCCACGGCGGCTCCTCCGCCGCGGCGATGGGGCATATCCTNNCGCCATAGGCCGCATTTTGGGTCTGCCCTTCCCCTACGTCTGCGCCGTTATACGCATTTCCTTCACCGGCATTACGGTCATCCGCCTTGACGGCAGGCCGGGCAGCATATCCCCTCCCTCTCTGGAGCTGTCGGACGAGGGACGGCATATCCTCGGCGTCAGGTAAAAAAATGAACACTCTCATTTTTTTCGGCTCGCCCCGAAAAAACGGCGGCACGGCCGCGCTGACGGATATCCTGTGCCGCGGCCTTGCGGGCGGACATAAGCTCGTATACGCGTACTCCTCCGATATCTCCCCCTGCGTCGACTGCCGCGCCTGCCGCACGCTCCCGGGCTGCGTGATCAAAGACTCAATGAGCGAGGTGTACGACTGTATCGCCGAATGCGACAACATCGTCATTGCCTCTCCGATATATTACGCCGAGCTGACGGGGCGTCTGCTCGACGTCGCCTCCCGGCTGCAGACCTTCTTCAGTGCGCGGCGATACCGCGGCGAAAAACCGCGGATCCGCCCCAAACGCGGCGGCGTGATCCTTGTCGGCGGCGGAAGCGGAGGCGCCGAAAGGGCCTTTGAAACGGCGAAAATGATAATGCGCGAGATGAACTGCCGCGATATCTTTGACCCCGTGTGCAGCACGAATACCGACGCCGTTCCGGCGGAAACAGACGAGATCGCGCTGTCGAAGATCAGGGCGCTGACCGATTTTCTGAACGACACCGAAAGGACGTGAAAAACATGAACGCTTTACGAAGGATACTCTATTCGCTTTTATCCGCGACCCTGTTGATCGCCGGCTGCGCCGCCTGCGCGTCCCCCGCGGAAACTACGCCGGACGGCGCTCCCGCTCCCGACGCCGGGACGGACGGCGCGGAAAACGAAACGGCTTCGGACGAAGCGGTTTCAGCCGGAAAGCTCTCCGACCCCGACGCGGACGAATGCGCCCGCCTGACCTACGAATATCTCTGCTCCAATTTCGGCAGCGCAATGATCAGCTGTCAGCAGGAGTCCACCTGGCGCGGCTCTCCCGATTACGAAATGGATTACATCTACGGCGTCACCGGGAAATATCCCGCCATGCGCGGCCTCGATTTCATGAACAATGATTTTGACGGCGTGGTGGAGCGGGCAGAGGCATGGCACGAAAAGGGCGGCCTTGTCACCATCTGCTGGCATACCGGCGTATACGGCTCCGGCTACCGTGAAAGCCTTGACGACGACCCCGATTATGACAAACTGCTCACCGAGGGCACCGAGGAATACAACGGCATGATCGCCTCCTGGGACCGGGCGGCCGAGGCTCTTTCCCGGCTCCGTGACGACGGGATATGCGTGCTGTGGAGGCCGTTCCACGAATTTGACGGCCAGTGGTTCTGGTGGGGCAAGGCCGGCGCGGAAGCATTCAGAACCCTCTGGCGCATGATGTATGATCATTTTGAAAAGGTTCATGGCCTGAAAAACCTGATCTGGGTGCTGGGCTACTCAGGCGAAATAAAGCCGGGATGGGAATTGGATCCTGATTTGTTCAGTGCAGTGGGATCGGACACCTACAATGGGGAAACAGCTCACGGGCAGGCATATCAGCGCTTAAAGCAGATGTATCCCGGGAAGCTGCTTTGTTTTCATGAATGTGGGCTCATTCCGCCGCTGGATGCTTTTTTTGACGAAGGATGTCCCTGGAGCTGGATCATGCCATGGCATGGAAACTACCTGATGAACAACCATCCTGCCAGGATCATGGAAGCCTATCATGATGAAAGAATGATCCCGTTGAGCAGACTGCCAGAGTTTTGATTGAGAAGAAAAAAACATTTGTTCTGCCGGAAGTTGTTGAACAGGAGTTGCCTCAGATTGATCTGAAAGGATCATAAGAGGCAGCTCCTTGTTGAATCTTTCAAAAGTCCTTTTTTTCCGGCATAAAAACAGGTATCATAAAAAAAGAGTGAACGCGGGTTTTATTGTGAAAACATACGTCTGTGTGAAAGGAAGTATCCGCATGATGAAAA
>DBWE01000001.1:0-151 GCA_002308315.1 Clostridiales bacterium UBA1246
AAAAAGCGCAGACCGCGATACGAAATCACGGTCTGCGCTTTTTGATTTCCGTTTTTTGAAACGCTGCCCCGCGTCCTTGTCAGGCGGCCGCGTCCGCGGGCGTATAGACCACGCCGTCGCCGTATATGGTCGTCCAGTCGTTCTTCATGGA
>DBWE01000001.1:278-3686 GCA_002308315.1 Clostridiales bacterium UBA1246
TTGCCGAAGGAGAGCACCGGCTGCTGCCCTATCTCCTGCATGATGACCGAGACCTTGTTCATTTTGAGATTTTTTATTATGAATTCGCCGCCGAGCACCAGCTTTTCACCGTCGGAAAAGACGTAATCCAGTCCGTCCTCGCCGCCCTGAGCGTTCGATACTATCGTCTCGTCCGAGCCTATGATCTGTCTGTTGGGTATATCAAGGGGAGAATCATCCACTATCCCGCGGACTATCAGCCGGTCGGTGCCGCTGACGATGTATACCGTGAAGCCGTTGTCCTGCAGATGATCCACGACCTGCAGCATGGGCAGATACCAGCCGTCGCCGCGCTTCATGTCCGCGTAGCTCGGCATGGGAAGCTGCTTGAACGCCCGGATATATTCGTTGAACTCCTCCAGCGTCATGCCCGCGAAGGCCGAGGCTACGGCCCTGCCGTGGTCGACCTCCAGCCCGGGGAAGGATTGGCCCGTTTCGTTTTGTTCCTTTATCCTGTTTGCCGTCTCGCGCTCGAAATCCGACGCCTTGTCCCTGTATTCCGGGTCCTCCAGCACGCGGTATTCGAGCAGCGTATAGTCAAAGTAATTCGGGTCGGTCTCGCAGAAAAGCGTCCCGTCCAGATCGAATACGGCGACGCGGTCCCGCTCGGGGATATAGTCCGGGCTGTCTTCGTCCGTCACGGCCTCGACGTACGCCGTCAGAGCTTCCGCGGCGGCGGAGCCGTCCGTCCACAGTGAAAGCGGGTCTTCCGTCCTGCCGGCGTCGGCAAAGCGCCGCAGCATCACCGCGGTCTGCGCGCGGGTGAGCTGTCCGTCCGGGCTGAGCAGGCCGCCGCTCATGCCCTCGATAACGCCCGAGCCTACCGCCCACTGCATCGCCGGCATGTATTCCTCTTTTACGTCGAACGCGTCGTTATAGCTGAGGATATTCGTATCCTCCCCCACGCTGACGTCCATACCGCAGTATTTTGCCGTGTTCCACAGCAGCAGGGCGGTCTCTCCGCGGGTCAGCACGTCCCCCGGGCCGAAGCGTCCGTCGGGGCAGTCGACTATCTTCTCCTCCGCGGCCCAGCGCGCCGCCTCGGCATACCAGCTGCCCTCCTCCGTGTCGGAGCAGGCCTCGGTCCGGTCCGCTGTCGGCTCGCCGGCCATTCTCCAGAGTATTGTAACGAGCTGGGCGCGGGTAAGCTTGCCCCCGGGGCTGAAGGCCGCTGCGCCCGTTCCGTTCATCAGTCCGTTTTGATATACGTATAACGCTCCGTCTGCGTACCACGCTCCCTCGGGCACGTCGGCAAAGGGCATGCCGCTGCGCCACATGGCCGCGCGGGCCGCGATATTGTTCTTCAGCTCGGTGAAGAAGAACATATAGTCGTAGATGTGGTAAGCTCCGTCCGGGAAAATGTCGATCACCGCGGGATACTCCTCCGCGCTGACGTCCGTTACGACAAGCTCTCCGCGTTCTCCGATATACGCCCCGCAAAGTCCCGGGATAGGCTCGGCCCCGGCAGACATCACCGCGCCGTGGTTTTTCGTCCTGTCCGCGGGCGTTCCGTCGGTCTTCCAGTTGAGCGGGTTTATCGAAAGCGCCTTCGTGCCCTCGGGGATCACCAGGGTGTCGGTCAGAGTTCCGTCCTCACAGTCAAAGCAGACCACCGTGCCCGTGTCCGTTTCTCCCCGGGCGGGAACTATCTGAGGATATTCCCGGGTCATTTCCTCGGTGACGGACCAGCCTATGCAATATACGGTGACGAGCCGTTCCCGCAGCGCGGACGCCTCGGCCCCGTCGCCGCCAAAGTATTCCTTCATCAGCTCCAGACACATCTGCGAGCCCTGGGAAAAGCCCGCGAGGATAATACCGCGTCCGCCGTTTTCGCAGTCGAGATACCGACGGAACGCGGCGGAAACGTCTCCGTAGGCCGTCTCAAACGCGGCGGCGCGCCTCTCCTCCGCGAGCTTGTACGCGTTCATGGACATCTGACGGTAGTACGGCGAAAACAGTCTTCCCGTATCCTCATATATGCCCTTTTCCATATCGAGAGCGTTGACGAACTTTGATTTCAGCTTGTCGTTGAGATCGAACGAGTTCGTCTCGCTCCTCGTGTCCACCGTCGGGCATATCAGGAAAATGTCCACGCCCGTATCTTCTCCCATACCGTAATAGGCCCAGCTCGCGCTGTCGGCGTAGTCCGGCGCGCCCCCGGAGTCTTCCGAGGCAAAGGCCGCGCAGGGCAGAAGCATGGCGGCGATAAGGACCCATGCGAGCAAAAAATACCGTTTTTTCATTGTCTGAACCTCCGAAAGAATGATCATATATCTATTTTCGGTAAACGAGCAGCGTCAGCGCGACGTAGAACGCCGTCATGCCGAAGAGTATGAGCGTCTGCTTCAGTCTGTGCTCCGTCAGCAGTCCGACAAATTCCCTCACCGCCGCGTTCGGCCAGAAATACCACTTTGTTTTCGCGCCCATGCCCACGGCCCGCATTTTTACCCGTCTCGCGAACAGGCCGCTGCGGAACACGTGGTAATTCGTCGTCGAGAAGGCTATCTTGACCGCGGGATCGGTCTTTCCGATCTTCTCCCGGGAAAACTTCATGTTTTCAAAGGTGCTCGAGGACGCGTTCTCCTCGACTATTCTTTCCTCCGGCACGCCGTGCCCGGTCAGATAGCGTTTCATCGCGGCGAAGGGGCCCTGTCCTCCGGAGGTGATGAATACGGGCTCCTTGCCCGTTTCCGCCTTCTGCCTTTCGGCAAATGCCAGCGCCCGGTCGAGTCTGCCGCGCAGCAGCGGCGTGGGCGTGCCGTCCCGCCTCAGACCGCAGCCGAGCACGATGATATAATCCTTGTCCTTCTCCGGCTCATAACGGACGACGAGCGCGCCTGCGATGACCGCGCCTATCAGCATGCATTCGCAGTAAAGATAAAGCGCCGCGAACAGGTTTCCGACCAGCTCATGCAGGCGGACCTGAGCGAGACTGCCGGAGACACGGTAATCGTAGCAGAACAGGAACGCTTCTCCCGCGAGCATCAGGAAGGCAAGAAGGATGCCCAAAAAATTGACCGTCCGCTTTCCCTCATGCCGTATGAGCGAAATATTCGATACGACCAGCGCCGCCGAAAAGCCGAGGATGAACGGCGCCGAAAGCAGCATATACAGCTTCGCGGAATTCAGCAGCGCGTGAAGGACCGCTTCGCCCGTATACAGGCCGGGCATGCGAAGCATGCGCAGGCACAGAACTACGTTCGTTACGAACACGGACAGGTCGAACAGCGCAAAGCCCACGTAATATATCCACGCCCGCAGAAGCTCGATCAGCGTCACGAGGCAGAATGCCGCCGTCACCGCGCAGATCGCGGGGGCGCGCCTTTCGTTGCCTCCGAGCGAGAGCAGTGCGGCCGCGGCAGCCGCGGC
>DBWE01000001.1:3698-3870 GCA_002308315.1 Clostridiales bacterium UBA1246
GGCGGCCGCGATCGGCAGGAGATGAAACAACTTCGGTTTTTTGTCCCTTGTATCAAATCGCAGCAAATTCATGGCTCTTCATATCTTCCAGAAAGCGCTTCAGTCCGGCGGGATATTCACTCTCCGCGTCAAGGCCCGTGTCTCCCGGAGCCACCGGCTTGTTTCCGCCGTG
>DBWE01000001.1:3967-5646 GCA_002308315.1 Clostridiales bacterium UBA1246
GCGTTTTACGCGCCCTTCCATTTCCTTCCCGGATATCAGCTGTTCCCCGTCCCCGAACGCGGGATGCGCGAGGACCGCGGCTCCGCCGGCCTCCGATATGCCCCGTATGGCCTGCTCGGGGCGGATATTGTAATCATCCAAATGCATCAGGTCGATATAGCGCCTTATCGCCGCGTCTTTAGTCTCCGCGTATCCGTATTTGACCATCAGATTGGCGATATGCGGCTTGCCCGGATTGTCCAGCGCGAGCAGGGCGGATATCTCCTCCTCCGGAAAGCCGAAGCCGAAGCGGGTTTTGATAAATTCAAGCCTTGCCTCGGTCCTCTCCATGCGGAGGCGGTGTCCGAGCTCCGCGACATTCTTTATCGCAGGCGATCCGGGATCGAACCCGTAGCCGAGGACGTGATATTTTCCGGACCCGTCCCTGCATGAAAACTCCACGCCGCAGATAAAGCGCGGGTCTCCCGCCTTCAGCAGAGCGGGTATGATGACGCCGCATTTCAGCGTATCGTGGTCCGTGACCGAAAAGAGACCTATGCCGGCCTCTATCACGCGGGAAATGATCTCAAGGGGGCTGTCCGTACCGTCGGAGGCGGACGTGTGGATATGCAGGTCTATGCCTTTTCGTTCCATGCGTTCCACCGCGTTTCAGGGCGCTTCAAAATCAAGGCAGTCCGTTTTTCGGAGAAGCCCGGTCAGATTTTCCGTCCACAGCGCAAGCGTGGCCCTGTCCTCCTCCGAGCTCAGATCGGAGTGTCTTCTCTTCCAGTCTATCAGGTCGACGTAGGCCACGCAGCGTATCCGGTTTTCGATCTCTTCCGTCTTCCCGTCGTCCTCGGTGTTAAGGTAGGCGCGGAGCGTCTTTCTCCAGAACTCCCGGGCGACCGACTGATCAAAGCCCTGAAATTCCTTCACTATCCCCTTGTCGTATTCCGAAAAGCCGATATATGAATTGTACATCTGCGCCAGCTCGAACACGGGCCGTCCCACGGACAGGGTATCCATGTCGATAAGCAGCACCTCGTCCCCGGCAAGCACGATGTTTTTCGTATGGCAGTCGCCGTGTATCAGCTTATCGCTTTCCGGGATCCCGGATATCAGACGCTCGGCCTTTTCTCCCGGCTCCGGCGGAAGGGCGGACTTCATTCTGCCCGCCGCCCTGAGCATTTTCTCCTTCGCGGACGGAAGCTTGCCCTGAGGAACGGTGATGCCGTGAAGCTTTTTCAGCATGTCGGTATATTCTTTCACGCACCAGTCCATGCGCTCCGGCTCCTCGGCAAGTATCTTTGCGAAGGAGCGCGCGTTCAGCAGCTCGAAAACCGAGCCGTAGCTGTCCCCTACCCTGACCACGTCATAGGATATCGCGGTCGGAACGCCGAGTATGAGCGCGAGCCTCGCCACCTCCCGCTCATGCCGTATCTCGGAAAGCGCGTCGGCGTTTTTGTAGACCTTTACTACGTTGTCGCTGTCGATGCGGTAGACCTTGCCGTTGAAGCCCTCGCCTATGACCTCGCAGCCCTCCGTGGAAACGGTGCGAAATGCCTTTTCCACTTCCATTATCTCCGTAAAGCCGGTCATTTCGAAAATTTCATATACGTCTGAGCCGACGTTGACTATACGAACGTCCGGATAGGTCTTTTTCAGGCGCAGTATCACGCGCAGTCCGGCGGAAGAAATGT
>DBWE01000001.1:5683-5808 GCA_002308315.1 Clostridiales bacterium UBA1246
TTCTTCCTTTCCGGCGTCGGTCAGCAGACCCATTATTTCGTTTTCCGCCATGGCGGCGTTGCCGGAATCTATCCTGTCCTGCAGCTTTATCGTCATGTCGTTTTGTCCTTCCCTCTTATCCCCGG
>DBWE01000133.1:0-156 GCA_002308315.1 Clostridiales bacterium UBA1246
AGGCGACGTGCTTTCCGCGGCGGGGCGAAGGCTTCGCCGCGAGATAAGAAAGCGGGAAGCCCCCGCGCCGGGAACGGCCGCGGCGGTCAGGACGCAGCTGCCGGATACGAAATACCTGGTGATCGCCTCGCCGCCCGCGGAGGAAGAAGCGGGCGG
>DBWE01000133.1:211-1406 GCA_002308315.1 Clostridiales bacterium UBA1246
CCTGGGCTGCGTTACCGTCGCCCTGCCGCTGTCGGAGGGAGGCCCCGGGCGCGAGGAGGACGTCGCGGCCGCGATATCCGCGTGTACCGTTTTCCTCGCGGAGCACGACGCGGACGTGCGCCTTATAGTCGGAGAGAGCGATCCCNNCGCCGGCGGGCGGCCTTTTCGACGAGCTGAAGGCCTATATAGCCGCCAACCTTGCCCCGGAGCATAACGAGGCGCTCGAAGCCGCTGCGAAGCCCATCGAAAAAAAGACAGGGGCGCCCGGAAAGGCGGCGTTACACGGGAAGCTCCGGTCCAAAGCGCCCGCGTCCGGGCTTGCCCGCGAAACGGAGGGAATGGCGTACTGGCTTTCGACGTCGGCCTCGGACAGCCTCGAGGATTTTCTCAAGCTGGAGGAGATCGGCTTTTCGGAATATCTGCTTGAGCTTCTTAAGGAGAAAAACGTAAAGGACTCCGAAATATACCGCCGCGCTCAGGTGAGCCGACAGCTTTTCAACAGGATAGTCAACAACCGCGATTATCGTCCCAACAAAAGCACCGCCATCCAGCTGGCGCTCGCGCTGGAGCTGGATACGGAGCAGACGCAGAAGCTGCTTGAAAAGGCGGGCTATTCCCTTACGCGCAGCAGCAGGGCAGACCTGGTGATACAGTATTTCATCGGCAAGGGGATATTCAGCATACCGGAAATAAACATGGCGCTATTCGACTGCGGCCTGCCCCTGCTCAAAACGGGATCGGGCGGCTGACGACGGCGNNNNGCAAAATGTAAATCCGCGATTTACCTTTTCCTTTTTCGTTTCTGTTAGACTGTGCTCAACAAAACGAAAGGGGATCTTACAATGAACAAAGAGCTTACCGAGATAGTATTCATCATCGACAAGAGCGGCTCCATGGCCGGCCTGGAGGCGGACACCGTGGGAGGCTTCAACAGTCTTCTCGAAAGGCAGAAAAAGGAGCCGGGAAGGGCGCTGATATCCGTCGTGCTGTTCGACGCCGAATGCAGCGTTCTGTACGACAGAGAGGAGCTGAGCGGGATAGAGCCCATGACGGAGGACAGCTACTGTCCGGGCGGCTGCACCGCGCTGCTCGACGCCATCGGCGGCGCGGTAAAGCATATACGGAACGTACACAGATACATAAGGGAAGAGGACGTGCCGGGCAAGACCGTTTTCGTCATCACCACCGACGGCAT
>DBWE01000133.1:1554-1784 GCA_002308315.1 Clostridiales bacterium UBA1246
TATAACTGCGACGAGGCCGGAACGGCCCTCAATTTCAAGACCGTGAGCAAGGCCCTGGGCAGGATGCGCCGCTGCGGGAGCATTCCCGACAGCTGGAAGGAAGATATCGACAGGGATTACGCGAAAAGAGGCAAATAAGCTTTCCTGCCCGCCGGCGGTACGGGAGCGGAGACGCTTCCGCGAAATCGAACGACGATAAAGCTCCGGGCGCGGCTCACTCAAGCCGCGCC
>DBWE01000133.1:1845-2992 GCA_002308315.1 Clostridiales bacterium UBA1246
CTCGCGTCGTCGCCGGGTCTGAGAGCGCCGGTATCGTCGCCCTTGAACAGTCCCGCGCCCACGGCCCAGCTCATGGCGTCCCGCGCCCAGGAGGATATTTCGGCGCCGTCGGGATATCCCGTCAGATCGCCTTCGGCGCTTACGTCCATGCCGATATATCCGGCGTAGCGGTACAGCATCGTGGCGATCTGCTCCCGCGTCACATTGTCGTTCGTGCCGAAGCTGTCGGAGCTTATGCCCTTGACGATCCCGTTCTCCGCGGCCCANNTCGTCTCGCTCGTGCCGTTGGTGATCCCGTTCTCGGCAGCCCAGGCCACCGCCTCGGCGTACCAGCCGTCCTCCTTAACGTCGGAGAACAGCGCTTCCCCGGCGGTCTCGGGCTCGTTTTCAAGGCGATACAGCACCGTTACCAGCATCGCGCGCGTCATGGGCAGGTCGGGAGAGAACTCGCTGTCGGAGGTGCCCAGGAACAGACCGCGCCCCGAGGCAAAGGAAACCGCGCCGCCGTACCAGCTGCCGTCCGTCACATCGTTGAAGCTCTTCGATGCGCTCACGCTCCTGACCGTCGCTCCGGCGGGAACGAGGGCGTACATCTTTCCGTCTTCAACGACGCATTTTTTGATTATTTCCTCGCTGCCGTCCTCCCTGACGATGACGAGCACGTCATTTTCCGCGGCTTCGGGCAGCTCGGCCTTTATGCTGATATCGGCGCTCTTCCCGGCGGAGGTCACATCAAGCGTTACGGTGCCGTCTTCGCCGGTCTTCACGCTTACGGTCGTGTCGCTGTCGGTTTCGGCGAGCGCGCTCACGTCGGCGCCGCTGAGCTTTACCGCGCCCGCGGCGGTGCTGACAGTGACCGCGAGACCGCGCTCCGCCGCGGTCTTAAGCGCGTCGGCGCTCAGCCCGAGACTGACCGTGTCTGCCTCGGCCGTACTTTGAACGTCGAATATCAGGGTATCGGTGTTTTCACCGGTACCGACGGCTTCGGCTATATCCTCGGCCGAGACGCTCGCATGTGCGGCGCCGTCGACCGTTTCCGCCGTCAGCCTGGCCCCCGCGGAATTGTCCGAAGTCTGCGCGGCATCTCCTTCGCCGGAGGAAACGTCCTTTCCGCTGCCGTCGGACTCATCGTCTCCGTCGCCGCCGG
>DBWE01000127.1:0-353 GCA_002308315.1 Clostridiales bacterium UBA1246
GTCGACTATTCCGGACGTTCCGTTATAGTCGTCGGGCCCGACCTTAAGCTGTATCAGTGCGGCGTGCCCAAGGAGATGGCCATAGAGCTGTTCAGACCCTTCGTCATGAAACGGCTGGTCGAGGAGGGCATAGCCAACAATATCAAGAGCGCCAAAAAGATGGTCGACAAGGGCAAGACGGAGGTCTGGGACGCGCTCGAGGACATCATCAGCGAGCATCCCGTGCTCCTCAACCGCGCCCCGACGCTGCACAGACTCGGCATACAGGCCTTTGAGCCCATCCTCGTGGAGGGCCGCGCCCTGAAGCTGCACCCGCTGGTGTGTACGGCGTACAACGCCGACTTCGACGGCGA
>DBWE01000127.1:426-968 GCA_002308315.1 Clostridiales bacterium UBA1246
CACCCCGTCACGGTGCCGACCCAGGATATGATCATGGGCGCGTACTATCTGACCTATGAGCGCGAGGAGGTTTTCGTGACCTCCGCGGGAGATACGGCGGATACGAGGATAGCCGAGGGCAGCGTCGCCCCGCTGGACGTTATCGAGAAGGTCAATGCCGCGCTGGAAAGCGGAAAGAGGCCCGCGGAATACGTCAAGTATGATTATTTCTCGTCCGAGGACGAGGCCATGCTGGCCTTTGACAGCGGAAGGATAGGCATACACGCGCCGATACACGTCCGCGTATTCAAGAACGTCGACGGACGCGAGCAGTACAGGACCGTAAAGACCACCGTAGGCCGCATAATCTACAACAGGCCCATACCTCAGGACCTCGGCTTCGTGGACCGCAGCGATCCGGAGAAGGCCTTCGACTACGAGATCGACTTCAAGGTAGACAAAAAGAAGCTGGGCGACATAGTCGACAGATGCATAACCAGGCACGGCTTCACCAAGAGCACCGAGGTGCTCGACGCGATCAAGGCCATGGGCTTCAAGTATTC
>DBWE01000127.1:1052-1180 GCA_002308315.1 Clostridiales bacterium UBA1246
AAGCGCGGCTTCATCACCAACGACGAACGGGCAAGGCTCGTCATCAAGGAATGGGAGCAGACGACCAACAAGGTCACCGCGGAGCTTCAGAACGCCCTTGACGAATACAACCCCATCTATATGATGGC
>DBWE01000127.1:1347-1807 GCA_002308315.1 Clostridiales bacterium UBA1246
GTACCGCCGACTCCGGTTATCTGACCAGACGTCTTGTCGACGTTTCTCAGGACGTTATCATCCGCGAGCCCGACTGCGGCACCGACGAGGGCGTATGGGCCTGCGCGCTGGAGGAAAAGGGCCAGGAGGTCCGCTCCTTCAAGGACTCGATACACGGACGCTTCCCCGTGGACAACATTACGGACCCGGCAACCGGCGAGCTGCTCTGCGACGCCCGGGGCCCCTTCACCAAGGACAGGATGCTCCTGGGAGAGGACGCCGCTTTCCTTTCCGCGCACGGCATCGACAGGGTGTATATCCGCAGCGTGCTCAACTGTCAGGCTAAGCGCGGAGTGTGCGCGAGGTGCTACGGAATGAACCTTGCCACCGGCGAGCCTGTGAGCGCGGGCGAGGCCGTGGGCGTTATCGCGGCACAGTCGATAGGCGAGCCCGGCACTCAGCTGACGATGCGTACCTTCCA
>DBWE01000127.1:1849-1984 GCA_002308315.1 Clostridiales bacterium UBA1246
GTCGAGGAGCTTTTCGAGGCGAGAAAACCCAAGAAAATGGCCGTTCTCGCCGAGATCAGCGGTAAGGTAAGCATAGAGAGCGCACTGAATAAGAGCAACATGGTCACCCTCACCGTCACCAACGAGGAAGACGGA
>DBWE01000127.1:2135-5409 GCA_002308315.1 Clostridiales bacterium UBA1246
GTCTACCGTCAGCAGGGCGTCGATATAAACGACAAGCATATAGAGGTCATAGTCCGTCAGATGATGCGCAAGGCCAAGATAGAAGACTCCGGCGATACGGATCTTCTCAGCGGCGCGACCGTGGATCTTACGGAGGTCAAGGCCGAAAACGAGAGGATAGCCGAGCTGAACAGACAGAAGGGCGAAAACACCGACGACATTGCGCTGCAGCCCGCGACCTATACGAGGATGCTCATGGGCATTACGAAGGCCTCGCTCGCAACGGAGTCGTTCCTGTCGGCGGCGTCCTTCCAGGAGACGACCAAGGTGCTCACCGAGGCGGCCATAAAGGGCAAGGTGGACCACCTTATCGGCCTGAAGGAAAACGTTATAATAGGTAAGCTCATACCCGCCGGCTCCGGCTTGTCGGTATACAGAGACTTCGACCTCGTGCGCAGCGGCGACGAGGAAGAAGAGTATATTTTCGACGAGCCCGCCGATCCCATGATATGATCCGGATGGCCGGTAAGGGCTTTCGGCCCTTGCCGGCCCTCAAAGCGACGGCAGAGTGCTGCGAAATCGTCGCGCGGGGTCCGAAGCGAAGAAAAGCTCATAAATCGGTTGACTAAAATGGGGTCATATGCTATAATCCCATTTTGTCTGAATATAATTTTGAGGAAAGGAGGAGAAATATGCCTACTTTTAACCAGCTGGTGAGAAAGGGAAGAGAAAAGGTAGAGTACAAGTCCACCGCTCCCGCGATGCAGAAGGGTCTCAACACTCTCAAGAACAAGGAGACCGATCTCAGCGCCCCCCAGAAGCGCGGCGTGTGCACGGCCGTAAGAACGTCCACCCCGAAAAAGCCGAACTCGGCTCTTCGTAAGGTCGCCCGTGTGCGTCTGACCAACGGCTACGAGGTCACTGCCTACATCCCCGGCATAGGCCACAACCTGCAGGAGCACTCCATCGTGATGATCCGCGGCGGCCGTGTCAAGGATCTTCCCGGCGTCAGATACCACATCATCCGCGGCTCGCTGGATACCCAGGGCGTGAACAACCGCAAGCAGGCCAGGAGCAAGTACGGCGCCAAGAAACCCAAGAAGTGATCCACAATCAAATCGGAGCCCCGATTTTAATATACATTTATAATAATGTGTTATCTCGGGGCGCGACGGGAACGCTTTATGCGTTTTCGAGTACCTGCGAAATCATTTTATATGAAGGAGGGAAGAACAGTGCCGAGAAGAGGTAACGTTCCCAAAAGAGAGATCCTGCCTGATCCCGTTTACAATTCCGTTCTCGTTACCAAGCTGATAAACAGCATAATGCTGGACGGAAAAAAGGGCGTGGCGCAGAAGGTCGTTTACGGCGCTTTTGACATCATCGCCGAGAAATCGGGCAGCAACGCTCTGGAGGTTTTTATCAAGGCCCTTGAGAACATCATGCCCACGCTTGAAGTCAAGGCCCGCCGTGTAGGCGGCGCCACCTATCAGGTGCCTATTGAAGTAAGAGCCGACAGACGCCAGACCCTCGGTCTTCGCTGGCTGACGCTTTACGCAAGAAAGCGCGGCGAGAAGACGATGAGAGAAAGACTGGCCGGAGAGATACTCGACGCCAGCAACAATACCGGCAGCGCGGTCAAAAAGCGCGAAGATACCCATAAGATGGCCGAGTCCAACAAGGCCTTCGCTCATTACCGCTGGTGATCGGCGGATCGGTGAGCGATGCGGCCCGAAAGTGAGATCAGGAGTTCAACATGCCAAGGCAATACCCGCTTGAAAAAACGAGAAATATCGGAATAATGGCGCATATCGACGCCGGAAAGACCACCACCACGGAGCGTATCCTTTTCTATACGGGACGCACTTATAAAATGGGCGAGGTCCACGAAGGCGCCGCGACGATGGACTGGATGGAGCAGGAGCAGGAGAGAGGCATCACCATCACCTCCGCCGCGACCACCTGCTTCTGGAAGGATCACAGGATAAACATCATCGACACCCCGGGCCACGTGGATTTCACGGCCGAGGTCGAAAGATGCCTGCGCGTTCTCGACGGCTCCGTCACCGTGCTGTGCGCCAAGGGAGGCGTGGAGCCGCAGTCGGAGACCGTGTGGCGCCAGGCGGACCATTACAATGTCCCGAGGCTCATATACGTCAACAAAATGGACATTATGGGCGCGGATTTCTTCCACGTTCTGGACATGGTATACGACCGCCTCAAGTGCAACGCGGTGCCCATTCAGCTGCCCATAGGCGCCGAGGCCGACTTCAAGGGCATAATAGACCTTGTTGAAATGAACGCCGACATCTACTACGACGAGCTGGGCAAGGATCAGCGTGTGGAGGAGATCCCCGAGGATCTGCTGCCGCTGGCAAAGGAATACCGGAACAAGCTCATCGAAAAGGCCGCGGATTTCGACGACGGCATCATGGAAAAGTACCTCGAGGGAGAGGACGTCGGAGCGGACGAGCTCCGCGCCGCCATACGCAAGGGCACCGTGGCGGTCAAGCTGATCCCCGTGGTGTGCGGGACATCGTACAAGAACAAGGGCGTGCAGAAGCTGCTCGACGCGATCGTTTCCTATCTGCCCTCGCCGCTGGACGTTCCGGCGATCGAGGGGAAGGATCCCTCCGGCGCAAATACCGTTGAAAGGCGCGCCGACGACAGCGAGCCCTTCGCGGCGCTCGCGTTCAAGATCATGACGGATCCCTTCGTGGGCAAGCTGGCCTTTTTCCGCGTTTACTCGGGCTGCTGCGAAAGCGGCAAGACCGTGCTCAACCCGGGAAAGGGCACGAGAGAGCGTCTGGGGCGCATACTTCAGATGCACGCAAACCACAGAGAAGATCTCGACATGGTCTATTCCGGAGACATCGCCGCGGCAGTGGGCCTGCGCAATACCTCCACCGGAGACACGCTTTGCGATGAAAAGCACCCGGTGATACTCGAGTCAATGGAATTCCCCGAGCCGGTCATCCGCGTGGCCATAGAGCCCAAGACCAAGGCCGGACAGGAGAAAATGACGGTGGCGCTTGCCAAGCTCGTTGAGGAGGACCCGACCTTCAGGGCCTATACCGACGAGGAGACGGGACAGACGATAATCGCCGGAATGGGAGAGCTCCATCTGGAGATAATCGTGGACAGACTGTTCCGCGAGTTNNCCGCAGGTGTCCTATAAGGAGACCATAAAAAAGGCCGCCGACGGCGAGGGGCGCTTCGTCCGTCAGACCGGAGGCAAAGGCCAGTACGGCCACGTCAGACTCCTGCTGGAGCCCAACGAGCCCGGCAAGGGATA
>DBWE01000041.1 GCA_002308315.1 Clostridiales bacterium UBA1246
CCGGGTTCGGATAGGTTCCGTCTGCTTAAGTATACAATAACACAAAAAGTCATGTCAATACGCCGCCCCGGCTCCCGAAAGGGCCGGGGACAAACACGATACCGGGCTTCGGATGATCCCGAAGCCCGGTATCGATATGCCGTTCAGCCCTTTATCGAGCCTATCATTACGCCCTTTACGAAATATTTCTGCACGAACGGATACATGCACAGTATCGGCAGGGTGGCGAATATGATCGTCGAATATTGCAGCAGCTTTTTGTACTCGCTGTAATTGCCCTGATCCGAAAGATTGAACTCATTCGTGCCCGAGCTCTGAACGATTATCTCTCTGAGGATAATCTGCAGCGGATACAGCGCTCTGTCGGTAAGATAGATCTGCGCGGTGATGTATTCGTTCCACTTGCCCACGGCGTAAAACAGGGCTATGACCGCCATGGTCGCCTTCGCCAGCGGGAAGGATATTTTGAAGAGTATGGTCAGATGCCCCGCTCCGTCCAGCTGCGCGGATTCTTCAAGGCTGGCGGGGATAGCCTGGAAAGCCGTTCTGACGATTATCATGTTGAAAAAGCTCATCAGGCCCATAACGATCATTACCCATCTCGTGTTCACGATGCCGAGGGCTTTATTTATCATAAACGTCGGAACGATGCCGCCGGCGAAGAACATCGTTATGGTCATCATAATGACAAGATATTTCATCCACAGCGTGTTGCGGCGGGAAATGCAGTATCCGCCTATCGCGCTGAAAATCACGCTCAGCACCGTGCCGGTGCCCACGTAAAAGAAGGTATTCGCATAGCCCCTTATGAGCGAGCTGTTCGCCAGCACCGAGGAATATCCCTTCAGCGTGGCGCTGTGGGCGGCGTCGTACAGGGGCCAGAGTATTATCCCGCCCTTATACTGCGTCAGCAGCGTCGGGTTGCTGACCGATGCGAAAAGCACGTGCAGCAGCGGAGCGAGACATACGAACGCGATTATCACCATCAAAACGGTGTTGAATATCTTAAAGGCGATGCGGCCCGTGGTCTCTTTTATCCTCGTATTGCTTTTCTCGCTGATCTCCGCGAGCTTATCCGTCTTTGCCATGCTGTCTCCCTCCCTTTCAGAACAGGCTGGTCTCGGAATACCTGCGGCTCAGGCTGTTCGCTATGAACAGCAGCATCAGACTGACGAAGGAATTGAACAGGCCGACCGCAGTGGAATACCCGTAATCGTGGTCAACGAACGCGCGTCTGTATACGAAGGACGAAATAACGTCGGAAACCTCGTAGGTTATCGGTCTGTAAAGGAGGATGATCTTTTCCATCGAGGTGTTCAGCAGGCTGCTGATGGTAAGTATCAGCATTATTATCACCGTCGGCGCTATGCTCGGCAGGGTGATGTGTATCGTCTGCTGCCACCTGCCCGCTCCGTCTATCTTGGCAGCCTCGTAAAGCTCCTGATCCACTCCCGACAGCGCCGCGAGATAAATTATCGAGCCGTAGCCGAGCCCCTGCCACGTGCCGCTCAGTACGTATATCGGTCTGAAGAAGGATTTTATGTTCAGCAGATCCGTATTGGCGAAATTCGTCGGCATGGACAGGCCGAAACTCTTCAAGTCGGTTTCCACCCTTATCCCCAGCTTCACCAGCATCGTCGTGATGGCGCCGTTGTAGGAGAAAAAGTCGATTATTATTCCGCAGATGACCACCGTGGATACGAAGTACGGCATATAGCTTATGGTCTGTATCACCTTCTTGAACATCTCGTTCTCTATCTCGTTGAGAAGAAGCGCGAAGATGATAGGCGCCGGGAAATTCACTATTATGGACAGTATGCTGAGAACGAGCGTATTGCGTATCGTTCTCCAAAGATAATAGCTCTGGAAGAAATCGGCAAAGTTTTTCAGGCCGACCCATTTGCTGAAAAGGAAGCCGCCTCTGGCGGAGTAATCCTCAAAGGCGAGCATATTGCCTATCATCGGCAGATAGTTCCAGATGATAAAGTAAACGAATATGGGCAGCGCCAGAAGATAGATCGGCCAATTATGCAGGAAATCCTTTTTTACTGTCCTCAGATTCATGCCGCGTGCTCCTTTGCCGTAAGATCGGCGCCGATGCGCGAAGGCTCGCCGCCGTGCCTGCGGGTTTATGCCTTTTCCCGATTTTACATAACGCTTTTATATGTATAATACCACATTATGACGAAATTTCAAGCGATTTTTTATCTATTTTTAAATATATTATGACTTACATCAATGTCAGATTTTTATTATCATCACACAGTCGCCGTTTTGGACGCGGAACATAAAAAGCTCCTCGGGGATATATATTTCAATGGCAGGGTCCGTACCATCTCTTCAACCGAGGCCGATGCGATTTGAAAAAAATATCCTTTCTTCTCAAAAACACACTGCTCATCACCTCCGCCTCGCTGCTGATGCGCTCCGTTTCCCTGTTTTTTCAGACGCGGGTAGCGGGCATGACCGGCGCCGAGGGCATGGGGCTGCTTCAGCTGGTCATGTCGGTACAGGCTCTGGCGATAACCGTCGCTGCGTCGGGCATACGCTACAGCGCCGCGCGCCTTGTCTCCGAGGAGCTGGGATTGAACAGATACGGCGCCGCGCGCATCGTAATGAGGCACTGCGTTATTTACGCCCTCCCGTTCGGTCTGACTTCCGGCTGCGCTCTTTATTTTCTCGCGGACGCGCTGAGCGTCTTTGCCGGCGACGAGCGGATCGCCCCCGCGCTCCGGCTGCTCGCGCCGGGCATGCCTTTTCTTTCGCTCAATTCCGTTTTCTGCGGCTACTTCGGCGCGGTGCGCAAACCGTGGAAGCTCTCTGCCGTGCAGCTGATCGAGCAGCTTTCCGGCATGGCGGCGGTCCTGATCTTCCTGCCCGCCGCGTCCGGACGCGGCGCGGGATACGCCTGTGCGGTCATATCCGGCTGTTTTTCCGCCTCGGACGCCGTTTCCTTTCTTGCTGCCCTCGCGCTTTTCATACCCGGCCGTCCGCGCGTCTCCGTGCGCGGAGCATCCGCGCGGGGCGTCTCTTCCCGTCTTCTGAAAACGTCGCTGCCCATCGCTCTGAGCTCATACGCGCGCACCGCCCTGTCCTCTCTGCGGCACATCACGGTGCCCTCCGCTCTGCGGCGTTCGGGAGCCTCCGCGTCGTCCGCGCTGTCGGTATACGGAACGGTGCACGGCATGGTCTTTCCCGTGATAACCTTTCCGCAGGCGTTATTTTATTCTCTGTCCGAGCTTCTCATCCCGGAGCTGACCGCCGCCCAGGTCCGCGGCGACATGCGCAGGTGCGAGCGCATCGTCGGCAGAGTGCTGTCCTGCGCTCTGATCTTTTCCGCCGCGTCTTCCGTTTTCTTCGCCGTATTCGGACCGCGGCTCGGCGAAGCGCTCTATAAGGGGCAGAACACGGGCGAATATATCCGCGTGATGGCGCCCCTGGCGGCTGTCATGTATCTTGACACCGTCACGGACGGGATGCTCAAGGGCTTCGGCCTCCAGCTCGATTCGATGTACATAAACATCGCCGACGCCGCGCTCAGTCTCGTTCTGATAACCGTCCTTATTCCCCTTGCCGGGATAAAGGCTTATATAGGCGTCATTTTTTTCAGCGAATGCTTCAATTTCCTTTTGAGCTTTATCCGGCTGTCCCGCGCCGTAAAGATACATATAGGATTGTAATATCCGTACATTTGGGGTATTATTACGTTGCTTCAAAGTATCGGAAGGGACCGGTGTGCATCATGAAAGTAATGATCCTCGACGGCAACAGCATCTTCAACCGAGCCTTTTACGGCATTCGCGCCCTTACCGCTCCCGACGGGCTGTACACCAACGCCGTATACGGCTTTATAAACATACTCAGAAAGCTCGTTTCCGAGGACGCTCCCGACGCGCTCTGCGTTGCCTTTGATCTCAAGGCGCCCACCTTCCGGCACAAAATGTATTCCGGCTACAAGGCCGACCGCAAGGGCATGCCCGACGAGATGGCACAGCAGCTTCCCTGGCTCAAGGACGTGCTTGACGCCATGAACATACCGCGCTATGAGCTCGAGGGCTATGAGGCGGACGATATCATCGGTACCGTATCGGCCGCATGCGAGGCCTCCGGCGACCTCTGCCTCATCGTCACGGGCGACCGCGACAGTCTTCAGCTCATCGGTCCGTCCACCCACGTCAAGCTGGTCTCGACAAAAGCGGGACGCAGCGAGACCGTCGAGTATGACGAGGCAGCTTTCGTCGAAAAATACGGTTTTCCTCCCCGCAGCCTCGTTGACTGCAAGGCGCTCATGGGCGACAGCTCCGACTCCATACCGGGGGTCGCCGGCATCGGTGAGAAAACCGCCGGCGAGCTCATCAGACGCTTCGTCACCCTGGACGCGGTATATGATAATTTGAACGACCCGTCCGTCAGGGCTTCCGTGCGCGAGAAGCTCGAGGCGGGGCGCGAGAGCGCCCGCATGTCCTATGCTCTCGCCGAGATCGACAGGGCCGCTCCATTTGATTTTTCTCCCTCGGACGCTTTGGTCGCGCCTCCCGACAACGACAGGCTTTACGCGCTGTTTTCCCGGCTCGGCTTCAGCAAGCTCATTGAGGCCTATTCCCTTTCCGCTCCCGCCGCGTCCGCGCCGGCGGGAAGCTCCCCGAAGCTTGAATGGACCTCCGTCACCCCCGGGCAGGCGCTTGAAGCCTGCCGCGCCGCCGAAACGGTGTTCTTCTGCTGCGACAGCTCCTTCAGAGCCTTTGCTCTGATCGCGGACAGGCCCTGTCTCGTAAGCGAGCCGGACGAGGGATTTATAAAAGCCTTCTTCGCTCCGGGGATACGCAAGGCGGGCAGCGGAATAAAGGACCTCATGCGCGCGCTTGACCGCGAAGGCGTCGCCTTCGGCGATTTTGTATTCGACGCCGCCCTGGCGGCATATGTGCTCGATCCCTCGGAAACGGGATACGATCTCGTTCGCTGCGCCCGCAGACTGCTCGACCGCGATATACGCCCTCCCGTTTACGATGACGAGGGCGCGTTCGGTCTTTTGGACAGCTCCGAGGCCCTTGAAGCCCTTGAGGAGCACGCCGCCTGCATACGCGATATTTTCCGCTTCGCCGCTCCGCTCATCGACGAACAGGGCATGCGCTCGCTGTACTGCGATATAGAGCTGCCTCTTTGCCGCGTTCTCGCGGATATGGAACACCGCGGCTTCCTCGTCGACCGCGGCGCTCTGACCGGCTTCGGAATAAGTCTCGGCGAGGTCATCGACTCGCTGCGCGCCGAGATATACGAGCTTGCCGGCGGCGAATTCAACATCAATTCTCCCAAGCAGCTCGGAGAGCTGCTTTTCGACAGGCTCGGTCTTCCGCCGTACGGCAAGACCAAGTCGGGCTATTCCACCAATATCGACGTGCTCAACCGCCTGGCGGGAAAGCATCCGATTGTTTCCAAAATAATCGACTACCGCAAGTTCACCAAGCTGAAGTCCACGTATACCGACGGCCTTGCCCGCGTTATCGAGCCCGACGGCCGTATCAGGACGCATTTCAACATGACCGCCACCGCCACGGGCCGGCTTTCGTCCACGGAGCCCAACCTGCAGAATATCCCGGTGCGCACCGANNCTGGGAGGCGAGATGCGCAGGATGTTCGTCGCTCCGGAGGGCAGCGTGCTCGTCGACGCGGACTATTCGCAGATAGAGCTGCGCATACTTGCGCACATCTCCGGCGACGAGACCATGCGCGCCGCCTTCATCTCCGGCGAGGACATACACGCCGTGACGGCCTCTCAGGTCTTCGGCGTGCCTCCCGAGAAGGTTACAGGAGCCATGCGCAGCCGCGCCAAGGCCGTCAATTTCGGCATCGTCTACGGCATTTCCGCCTTCTCGCTTGCGCAGGATATCCACGTCCGCCCCTACGAGGCGAAGGAGTATATGGAGGCCTATCTCGAGAAGTACCACGGCGTGCGCGACTATATGAAGCGCGTCGTCGAACAGGCCCGCGAGGACGGCTATGTCTCTACGCTCTTCGGCCGCCGCCGCGCGCTGCCGGAGCTGAAAAGCAGCAACTTCAACATGCGCTCCTTCGGCGAGCGCGTGGCGCTGAACATGCCGATCCAGGGCACGGCGGCCGACGTCATCAAGCTGGCGATGGTCCATGTCGCGGACCGCCTGCGCGCCGAGGGCCTGAAGGCGCGGCTGATCCTGCAGGTGCACGATGAGCTGATCGTCGAGTGTCCGGAGGAGCGAGACCGAGCGCGTCAAGACCCTTTTGCGCGAGGAGATGGAAGGCGTCGGTAAACTTCTCCGTCCCGCTGTCCTGCGAGGCAAAGTCCGGAAAAACTTGGGCGGAGGCGCATTGAGCATGGATATCCTGATCCGGGACGCAGCCGCGTCCGATCTTGACGCGCTCGAGGGCCTGGAGAAGGCTTGCTTTTCCGACCCCTGGAGCCGCGAGGTGTTTGCCGCTCAGTTCCCCGACGAACGGCATGAATTCCTCGTTGCGGAGTGTGGCGGCAGACTGCTTGGATATGTCACGATGATGTGTGTTCTCGACGAGGGCGACATTTCCAACGTCGCGGTCGAGCCCGGCGCGCGGCGAAACGGCATAGGCCGCGAACTTGTGGCGGAAATGCTGCGCCGCGCGGAAAGAAGATCGCTCGCGGCGGTCATGCTTGAGGTGCGTGAGCATAACGAGGCC
>DBWE01000011.1:0-1926 GCA_002308315.1 Clostridiales bacterium UBA1246
CCCGAGGGGATGCAGATGCCCGGCGGGATGCCGCCGATGGGCGGGATGCCCGGCGGGATGCCGACGCCGCCCTTCGGAGGAGAGCAGCCGGACGGAAAAAAGAAGAAGGGGAAAAAGGACAAGGGCGGAATGAAGCCGCCCAAGGGAATGCCCCCGATGCCGGAGGGCTTCGATCCCGAAAAATTCGATCCCTCCAAGATGACTCCCGAAATGTTCGAGGAAATGCTTGAAAAGGGCGAGCTGCCTCCCATGCCCAAGAAAAAGGGCCTTATGGGACTGCTCATGCCCAAGATGCCCGACATGGGAGCCATGATGAAGGAAATGAAGGACACCAGGACCGGCATGGAGGAAGCCATACCCGGATACCGTCCTCTGGTAAGACCCGACTCNNGGCATTATGAAGCTCTTTATGCCAAAATTCGACTTCAACCAGAATGAACCCAGCCTTACGGGCATGGAGCAGGATAATCCGGGTTACCGCCCCCTGGTGCGGCCGGATACCTCCAAGATGAAAAACGGCCGCAGAGGCGGCCCTCCCGGCGGCGGAAGAGGTCCCGGTGCCATGCGCGGCGAAAAGCCCAAGGATTTCAAGGGCAGCATAAGACAGCTTGCCAGATATCTCCTGGCCTTCAAATGGCTCGTGGTGGTAATAGCCCTGTGCTCGATATGCTCCACGGTGCTTTCCACGATCAACCCGAAGGTGCTGGCAAAGGCGACCAACGAGATAGCCCGCGGCGTGGCGGCGGTGACCGCCGGAGGCACCAACGGAGTGGACTTCGCCTACGTGGGCCGCATCATACTCATTATGCTCGCGCTGTATATCACGGCGATGCTCTTCTCCTATATCCAGGGCTTCACTCTGGCCTTCATATCCGCCAGGATATCCTATAATCTGAGAAACTCGATAATAGAGAAGATCAACAAGCTGCCGATCAACTTCTTCCACACGATGTCCAACGGTGAGGTCATGTCGAGGATAACCAACGACGTCGACAGCGTCAGCAACAGCCTGCAGCAGTGCCTTACGCAGATAGTCTCCGCAACGGTCACCTTCGTGGGCGTGCTCGCGATGATGCTCAGCATAAGCTGGAAGCTGACCCTCGTGGCCATAATCATGCTGCCCTTCAGCGGGATCTGCACGGCGCTCGTGGTGGGCGTGTCGCAGAAGCATTTCAGAAACCGTCAGAAGATGATGGGCACGGTCAACGGCTATGTGGAGGAAATGTATTCCGGCCAGCAGCTGCTGAAGGCCTTCAGCAGCGAGGAACGCGCGATAAAGGAATTCGAGTACGAAAACGAGCGGCTTTACACCGCCGCCTGGAAAGCGGAGTTCCTGACCGGCATGATGATGCCCATAACCAACTTCATAGGCAACCTCGGCTATGTGGCGATATGCGTGCTCGGCGCTTCCATGTGCGCCAGAGGCAGCATACTCATAGGCGACATCCAGGCCTTCATCACCTACGTAAAGAGCTTCAACCAGCCCATAACCCAGATAGCCAACATGTCCAGCCAGCTGCAGTCCACCGCGGCCGCGGCGGAGCGCGTGTTCGCCTTCCTCAACGAGGAAGAGGAGCAGGACCCCGACGTGAAGGAAGAGCTCAAGGGTCTCGAGGTCAGCGGCGACGTCGTGTTCGACCACGTCAGGTTCGGCTACAACCCCGACGAGCCCGTCATAAACGACTTCTCCGCCACCGTGAAGGCCGGACAGAAGGTGGCCATAGTCGGCCCCACCGGCGCCGGCAAGACCACCATGGTCAAGCTGCTCATGCGCTTCCACGATCTGCAGGGCGGCGCCATCTTCCTTGACGGCCACGACATACGCGAGTTCAGCAGGCAGGATCTGCGCGGCAACATAGGCATGGTGCTGCAGGATACGTGGCTGTACAACGACACGATCATGGAGAACATACGCTACGGCAGGCT
>DBWE01000011.1:2058-4514 GCA_002308315.1 Clostridiales bacterium UBA1246
TGGATGTACGCCGATCCGGATATCCTGATCCTGGACGAGGCCACCAGCTCCGTCGATACCCGCACGGAAATGCTCATCCAGAAGGCCATGGACAATCTGATGCAGGGCCGCACGAGCTTCGTCATAGCCCACAGACTTTCCACCATCAAGAATGCGGACCTCATACTCTGCATGAAGGACGGCGACATAGTCGAGCAGGGATCCCACGACGAGCTTATGGCGCTCAACGGCTTCTACGCTCAGATGTACAACAGCCAGTTCGAGAAGGTCTCGTAACAACGCCTTGCGATGCAGTACGCGCCGCGGTCCTCCGCGGCGCGTACTTTTTTTCCCCGAAGGTATTGACATCGGGCGGAATGTGATTATAATTACAGCATAGTCTTCAGGGCGGGGTGAAATTCCCCACCGGCAGTTATAGCCTGCGAGCCCCTTCGGGGGTTGAACCGGTGAGATCCCGGTGCCGACGGTACAGTCCGGATGGGAGAAGATGCTTTATTATGCCCTTTTTTGCCCGGAGACAGATATGCCTTCGGGCATTTTTATCAAAAGGAGTGGGAAAAATGACGAAAACGAAGAAGCTTGTACTGTACGCGATGCTGAGCGCGCTGGCGTATGCGGTGATGATGCTGATACATATCCCGTACCCGCCGTTTCTTACGATCGATCCGAAGGACACCGTAATAGTGATCGCCGGATTTATCCTGGGGCCTCTTGCCTCGCTGATCATAACCGTCGTGGTATCCCTGGCAGAGATGATAACGGTGAGCCAGACGGGCATTATCGGCTTTCTGATGAACACCCTGTCCAGCGCGGCGTTCTGCTGCACGGCGGCGCTGATCTACAAAAAGAGACACAGCATCAAGGGCGCGGTCATAGCTCTCTTCTCCGCCGTGATAGCTCAGACGGTCGTGATGCTGCTGTGGGACTGGCTGATGGTGCCGCTGTATATGGAGCACGCCACGAGGGAAATAGTGGTAGGCATGCTGGTACCGGTCTTCCTGCCCTTCAACCTGCTCAAGGGCGGCATAAACATGGCCCTCGCCCTGCTGCTGTACAAGCCCGTGACCGCGGCTCTCAGACGCGCCGGGCTGATGCCGAAGACGGAGCACAAGGGGAAGATCAACGTTTTCCTGACGATCTTCGCGGCGGTCCTGCTGGCGCTGTGCGTGATACTCGTACTCATCGTCAAGGGAATACTGTGATATGAAATCGTCCGCCGTCCGGAAGGGCCTGAAGGTCAGGCTCTTCCGGACGGCCGCTTTTTCCCGAAAAACGCGCGGCGGGAAGCGCGGTCAAAAAAGCCCTGCCGGGACTTTTTCGACCGGCTTATCCGGTATCAGACCGTCCCCGTCACCGTCAGCACGCTTTGACTCGGCTCGACGCTCCATGCGCCGGTAACGGGATCCTGAGCGCCGACCGCGGCGGGGACCGTGATCTGTCCCGCGGCAGTGGTGAATACGCCGCCCGCGGCGTCATAGGAATAGTTGCCGGGAGCCGTCCACGCGCTGCCGTTGAAGCTGACCTCCAAAGCGGAAAGAACGGGGGAGAAGGTATCGCTTATCACGGCGTTGTCGTCCGCGTCGGCAGGCGCTCCGCCGGAATTCTGTATGATGAAGGTATAGGTCAGAGTGCCGTTTTCGCTGACCGAGGCAGGGGAGAGCGACTTGCTTATTCCGAGTATGGGCAGGGACTCGAAGCTTATGGTCTCCGCCGCCTTGACGGGATCGGAGCTTCCGCCGGTAAGCGTAAACTCGCTTGTGACCTCGCCGCCCGCCGACAGCGGGGCGTATTCGTTCACCCTGGCCTGATAAATGAGCATGGCGTCGCCGTTCGCTCCGATGGAGAAGGGACCGAAGGTCACCGTGGACCCTGCCGCGGCCGGAGGGGGCGTCTGCTCCTCGCCGTTGCTGAAAAACAGCAGCGAGTCGGGGACGTATGTGAGAGGGTAAAGGGTCTGAGCGCCGAAAAGATACGCGCCGAGATCGTCCAGCAGGGTAAGCCCCGCGATATCCGAAGAAGAACCGTTTTTTATGCTGACGGTGAAAGTGACGACGTCTCCGGCGCCGTCGTATGAAGCGGGCAGGGCCGCCGCGGAGAGAACGAGAACGTCGAGCAGCTCGCCGGTCACGGTATTGGACAGGACCCNNCCGTCCCGCCGCTGTATGTAAGAGTTGCCTGATTTGTAAACTGTGCCAAGTAATTCACCTTGCTTATATTTATTCAGCGGCTGCGCGCCGCGCGGGCGAAGTCTTTTCGCCCGAACCATAATATGCCGCAAGATGCACAAGTGCCTTTTGTCCCGCGGGGCAAAAGGCACTTGTATCGCTGATATGCATTTGGCGTCAGCTCATCCCGCCGTCGAGCTTGTTCAGAAAAGCTCTGGTGCGGGCATGGCGCGGATCCTTTATGATCTGATCGGGATCGCCCTGCTCGACTATCACTCCGCCGTCCATGAA
>DBWE01000205.1 GCA_002308315.1 Clostridiales bacterium UBA1246
GTATAGGTGAAATCGACCTCGCCGTTGCGGACGTACCACCAGCCGTACTCGTTCTCGACAAGGCCGGTAAAGGAGGCATCCTTATTCCCTTCTGATACATATATCCACTCTCCGTCCAGCTCAACAAGGCCGGTGAACGCCGGCGCATCGTTTTCCGTCGCGGGGAAAACCGCGTCAAAGCTGAGTGTGCCGCCGTCCTGGGAAACGGCTTTATGTATTATCGAATCCGCCTCGGCGACCTCGGCAGCCGCATAGACGGAGAATGCGTAGCCCGCCTTAGCCGTCAGCGTTACGGAAGCGGTGTATACGGTACCCGGCTCAAAGGCCGCGGGTCTGCCGCTCCATGAGACCGTGCCGGTGTATTCATCGGTTTCGGCTATCTGCAGCTGAGGAGCTTCGCCCTTTACCGGAGCGGCAACGGCAATATCCGCGGAGAGGATCGGTATGAATTCCTCGATTGCGGGAGCGTAGGCGGGTTTGCGGAATGCGTAACGGATGGTGACGGTATTGTCGATATTCGTGGTAACGCTGTTGCTCCAGCCCGTTACCTCTACGCCGTCGATGAAGGCGGCGGGATCGGCAAAGGTACAGAAATCAACGCCGTTGTTTTTTGCGGAGGCAACCACGATTTCCGCCGTGTAATACTGTCCCTCGGCAAACTCGTTCACCTCGTTGTCCTCCACGTCGAGCCAGCGCATGCTCTGAACGACATAGGCGTCCGGTTCGGCGGAGGCGACCTCCGTATCGGGCGTTTCGCCTTTCTGCGGAGCGGTCAGACCGGTAAGTGAAATCTCGGACACTTCCCGCGCGGCGCAGGTGAATTCGCAGAATATCCGCGCCTCCGTCGCGTTGGTCCAGCCCTCGTTGATCTCGGCGGCGTTCCCGTTCACGGTCGCCGCGGGCAGGGCTCCATGCGTGGACATATTGCGGAAGTTGAAGCCGTCTTCCGCGATAAGATAAAGCTGGCAGACATAGGTATGTCCGGGAATGAAGCTGTCATTTTCGTAAACATAATCCCAGCTCCCCGTGCTCGTGTCCCACCACTGCAGGCCGTTGCGCACATAGTACAGCTGCCGGCCGTGCTGCCAGTCGTCATAGTATGCGTTGCGGGAGCTGTCCATACTGTAACCGTTGCCGTCGATGCTGTATACATAGCTCGGTTTCGCGCCCGCGACGGGCGGCGTCACATTCAGGATGGTGATATTGTTCACCACGCTGCTGTTGCAGTAGCCGAAGAAATACTCCACCGTGACGTACTTGGAAGGCTCCTGCTCGTACATCTTGAATACAGAAGCGCCGTAGCCGTTTACGACAGCGGAAATGTTGGGCTGTATCGAAACGCCGTCGTCATATGTGGGGAATACGCGGTCGCCCTTCGCCCAGACGTCCGCCCGGAACTTATAATATTTTCCGGCGGTAAAGGTGCTGTAACGGCTCATTTCCGTCCAGCCGTCGTAGCCGTTATCGGACTGGTACCAGCGCATAAAGGTACCGTTGTAGTCTCCGTCCGTGAGCACTGCGGTGCCTTCCGTCTGCGAGGCGGCGTCGAAGCGGATAGTCGCTCCGTCTTTCGGAGCCGTCACGGTGAGCTCCACCCACCTGACACTGACAGGGCATTTCCCGAAATCACAAGTTACGGTGACATGCTCGCCGGGATCCTGCTCGTAGGTCTTGCTGACCGTCGCGTTTCTGCCGTTTACCGTGGCGGTAATATCGGGCATAACGCTCACCCCGCCGGCGTCTACTGCGAACTGCTGCCCTTCTCCGGCCCTGATCTCGATTTCCATGCGGTAATACTTACCCGCGATAAAACTATCCTCACCCTCCATCCGGGTCCAGTCGCTCTCGCCGTCGTCCGAGACGAACCAGCGGCGGTACTCCATCCAATTGCTATAGCCGCCTTCGGCGTAATAACCGTTACCGGCAGTTCCGACCCAGCTGCTCGGATACGCCTCCTCCATCGGTTCTTCGACCTCCAGCGCAACGGAGGTCAGCGCGGTGGGGCAGCTTCCGAAATCCACCGTCAGCGCGGCATAATCTCCCTCTCTCAAGACCTCCGCTTCTTTGCCGTTGATCGAAACGTCGGTCAGTTTGTTTTTGAATTTTACGCCGCCGGAGGTATTTGCTTTCAGAACGATTTGCACGGAATAGCTGTCGCCCGCGCGGAAAATCAGAGGGCTGCCGGAGCCGGCATTGATCCATTCATTTCCGTTCTGATACCATGTGACGGACTGTACGGTGCAGCCCTCCGGCACGCCGTATACCTCCCCGACGCTCTCGGCGCGTTCATTGCCCGCTATGGGTGAGTTGATGAAAATATTGGCTTCGTCAATGATCTTATACGGGGGGATCTCGTTTTGATAGATCGTCATGGCATTTCCCCTGACGACCGTAACGGCCTGATCGGCGATACACTCCTGCGGCACGCCGAAAGAGCCTACGCTGCCCTTGTGCACATCAAAAACGGAATCATGGAAAAATATATCGTTTATTGAGTCGGTGACGCCTCCGAGATCCACGCCGGGAACAACAAGCCAGCTATTCGTACCTACGTCAAAGGTACCGGCGTCTACTGTCAGATCGGCCGGATCTCTCACCTGCACGGCGTCGGCGTCGGAGCGTCCGTGGAAACTGCCTGCGCTGACGGTGACATTCCCGCCCATTACGCGAAGCGCGGCGCAGCGGTCGCGGAAGTCGTCCGCTCCGTCCGGCGCTCCCGGAACGCGGGAAATGAGCGTCCAGTTATCCCAGCCGCGTCCCCAGATGTCGCCGCCGTTGATCGTCACGCTGCCCGACGCGGCGGTAATGGCGGTGCCGCTGAGAAACCATGTGGCATAGCCATAAAAGTTCTTGTAAAATTTGAAATCGCCGATCGTGTAATCAACGATCAGTTTGTAATCTTCATCGTATGCTCCTGCGTTTTGAGCATAAATATCATTTGAGCGTCCTGCGTGTATCTCGCCGCCGTTTACGGTAAGGTCACCTCCCGTTACCGCAAAGATGTTTCGCTCCATGATCATACCGCGGCCTTCAAGCTCCGTTTTTTCCGGCATCTCCGCGTCCATCCGGATCAAGCCGCCGTCACCGGAATCATTGACCGTCAGCGACGCGCCGGAAGGTATTTCCATTAAGAGTGCTTTCTGAAAATACTTGAAATGCGTCACTTCGGTAGAAGCGAGCGAGCGTGCGCTCCGGTCGTAGATATACAATCTGTGACCATTGAGGTCTATGGTCTTGCTGCCGCTTCCGAGCTTTGTCCAGACGTAGCAGCCGTTCCATTTACCGGTCTCGGAATCTTCAAAGTCGGAATAGGCGGTCAGCATCTTTTCCGCATCGGCGTCCAGCTGTATGGCAACATCGCCGTCGCTGCGCAAAAGAGCCTGTATCTCGTCGGCGTCGTGCGTCACCGTAACGCCGTCGGCCCGTGCCGTCGCCGCCATGCCGGGAACGAAGCCCAGCAGCAGCGCGAGGCATACCAAGGTACCGATTATCCTTCTTTTCAAAAAAACGTCTCCTCCTTTTATTCGTGTGACAGCGCGTACGCAGCCCGCCGTCACTTTCGTTTTATTTCAAATCCCGCAGAACGCAGTCTGCCGGATGAAAGCCTATCTCAGCAGCCTTATGAGCTTCTTTTCCTCCGCCCCGGGGCAAAGCTTTTTCATTTTCTCCAGCAGCAGTCCGAAAGACCGCTCCGGCTCCGTATCATATGCCCCCGTCAGGATCTTTTCTCCGTATATCCTCTCGCTCAGGTCGTAACGGGCAACGCCCCAGCCGAAGCGGCGGGCGNNGCCCGAAGCGGCGGCCGTATTTGTCCGTTCTGTATTCGAAGCGCTTTACGGAAATATACGTCATCATCTGCAGCTTTGTCACGGCCGCGTCGAAGCTCTTTTCAAGCCCGCAGGCCGCCTTCAGATCGTGCGACAGCATGCCGCCCTCAGCTTTTGACAGCGCGTCCATCACTCCCTTGATCCGCAGCGGCGCGAGTCCCTCCTCGTACAGCGAATCGAAATCATATCCCCGCCTGCGCCAGTTGGCAAGATGCGTATACAGCTCCGGCAGCATAAGCCCCGCCCTGCCGTCAAAGAGCTTGGCGTATACGAACCGGCCGCTCTCGGCCAGCTCCATGCGCCATTCCCACGGTCCCGGCAATTCCGTGAACCAGTATTTTCCCGGCGTCATCTCCTGCACCGAAAAGCCCTCGACGGGGTTTTTGAATATGGGCAGCATGCCCATTTCCGACACGACGTCGGCAAGCTCCTCCGCGTTCGTTATCTCCCTGCGCTTCACTGTACCGTTACCTCTCCGAAGCGTATATACTCCGTTTCTCCCCTGTCGTTTATTATCCTCAGTGCCCCGTCGCGCTCTATGCCGGCGGCGATCCCGCTCCGTCCGTCCGCTGCGGTCACTCTTTTTCCCAGCGTGGAGCAGTGCGCTCTGTATTCTTCCATATATTTTCCCGTTTCCGCGCCGTCGAGCGCGGCTATGAAGCGGCCCATGCTCTCTGCGACCGCGCCGCAGTCGTAGCGTTTGCCCGTGAGCATATACAGCGACACGGCCCTGCCTCTCAGCTGCGGCGAAAAATCCTCCCTGCGCTGATTTACGTTCAGTCCCGCTCCGACTATCACGAAGCTCTTTTCGCCCATGGTGACCATTTCAGTGAGTATGCCGCACAGCTTTCTCCCGCCGGACACGAGATCGTTGGGCCATTTTATATCCGCGTCCGCTCCGAAGGCGGCCGCGGCGCGTCTCACGGCTACGGCGGCGGCGCAGGTCAGTCCCTCTGTGCCCGACGCTGAGAGCAGTACGCTCACATATGCGCCTCCCGGGGGAGACTCGAAGCTTCTTCCGAGCCTGCCTCTGCCGCCGGTCTGCCGCACGGCAGTCAGCACCGTGCCGGTCCGGGCGCCCGATACGGCCATTTTTTTCAGCTCATCATTGGTCGATCCGACGCATTCTCTCCGTATGATCTCCGTTGCTCCCGGCCCCTTTCCCCGCGGCTGTACTTAACAGTAATAATACCACCTTTTTTCTTCCGGGGCAATAGCTCCGGCGCGTCCGTCACGGTTGCAATGAGGCGATGTGTGTGGTATTATTTCTCAAAGGCTTTTCGGGAGGCATGTTCCATGGAAATGACCCGGCGTACCGCCGCCGTCGTCCACCTTGACCGCCTTGAACGCAATATACGAAGGGTGCTCGGCTCTCTCGCCCCCGGCACGGAGCTGATAGCCGTCGTCAAGGGCGACGCCTACGGCCACGGCATAGCGGGGGTCGCGCCTGTTTTCAAGGCCTGCGGCGTAAAAAGCTACGCCGTTTCCGTATGGGAAGAGGGCCGCGCTCTCCGCCGCGCCGGCTGTGCGGACGAGCCGATACTCATTTTGGGAGACACCCTGCCCTCCGGGCTGCCCAAGCTGCTGAAATACCGCCTCACTCCCACCGTGTTCTCGACGGATACCGCCGAGCGGCTGGACAGGCTCGCCGCCGCGGCGGGCACGGTGCAGGGCATACATATCAAGCTCGATACCGGCATGAACCGCATCGGTTTTCCCGCGGACGAGCGCTGCATCGAGCCGGTATCGCGCATAGCCGCGATGAAAAATCTCCGCATCGACGGCGCTTTCACCCATTTTTCCCGCGCCGACGAGCCGGGATGCGGCGAAACGCGCCGCCAGCTCGAAATGTTCATGAACGCCGTCTCCGCCCTCAGGCGCTCCGGCGTCGTCATACCCATGATACACGCCGCCAACAGCCCCGCTCTGCTTTTCGGCCCGCCCGAGGCCCGGCTGGACGCCGTGCGCGTCGGCGACGCGCTTTTCGGCCTGTGTCCCGGAGAGGGGGAAGCCTGGGAGGCGTCCGGCCTTGAGGAGGTCATGAGCTGGCATACTTGCGTCGCCATGGTCAAGACCGTCCCCGAGGGCACGCCCGTGGGCTACGGAGGCAGCTTCGTCACAAAACGCCCCACGGTCATAGCCACGCTGCCGGTAGGCTTTGCCGACGGATACAGCCGCCGCCTGTCGAACCGCGGACACGTGAGCATACACGGCCGCGCCGCGCCGGTGATTGGCAAGGTATGCATGGATATGTTCATGGCCGACGTTACCGACATACCGGGCGTCCGCGCGGGAGACAGGGCCGAGCTTATCGGGGGCGCAGTCTCCGTTCTCGGCATGGCCGACGATATGGACGCGAACGTGGACGAGGTCGTATGCGGGATATCCGCGAGGGTACCGAAGATCTATACAGCGAAATGACCGCGTTTCGCGGTCCGGGAGGATAATATGGACATAAGCTACATTCGCCGCATCCTCGGCGGCGCCAGCTTCAAAAAGCTGACTTCCGTCGTTGACAAAGTATGCGAAAAAACGGGCAAAAACCGCCTTTCCGTTTTTCTCGATATACTCCGCTGTACGAAAAAATACGGCGCCGGGTACTACGATTATCTCATTTTCGGCTTCTATGATCTTCCCGCCGAAAAGCGCGCCACCTACGTCACGCGCATGATAAGCCGCAAGCTGAACCTGTTTCTGAACGACGCGGAATACATGCACTGCTTTGACAACAAGGACGAGTTCAACGAGATCTTCGCGAAGTTCATTCGCCGCGGCTGGATCCGTGCCGACAGGGCGGACAGGGAAAGCCTTCGCGCCTTCTGCGCGGGCAAGGCGGAGATATTCGCCAAGATACGGGACGGCGAGTGCAGTCACGGCGTGGAGCGCATACGCATGGCGGACTGGCCGGATTTCGACGCTCTGTACGAGCACATAAAGAGCTGCGGCTACGGGCTTATCGAGGACGTGGTGGACCAGCACCCGGACCTCGAGGCCCTGCATCCCGGCTCGGTCAACTGCATGCGCATCATCACCCTGCTCGACGATTCCGGCGAGCCTCACTGTCTTTACGCCGTGCAGAAAATAGGCATGGGCGACTCCTTCGTGGACTGCAACTGCATGTTCGCTCCCGTCGACGTGGAGACCGGGGTGATAAAATATCCCGCTCATTCGGGCGAGACCCCGCTCGGCATCATCTATAACGAGCATCCCGACTCTCACATCACCATACCCGGCTACCGTCTGCCCTTCGTTCCGCAGGCAGTGGCGATGTGCCTCGAGGCCGCCAGGATCGTCCCTCAGGTGCGCTACGTCGGCTGGGACGTGGCGATAAGCCGGGACGGCCCGGAATTCATCGAGGGCAACACCTACTGCGCCCACGATTTCTGGCAGCTGCCCGTCCATACTCCCGACCGCGTCGGTATGCTTCCCGTATTCAGAAAGTACGCCGCCGGCCTGAAGGACGTGCTTTGAAGCATAGCAGCAAACGACCGTTTTCCGCTGAAATAAATACGAACCGATAAAAAGGACCGCCTTTGAGATGAACAAGCTGCGCTACGTCCTCGCTTTTATCACGGCCAAGCTTTCCGTGATCGCGCTGAAGCTGACCGGCCATCCGGCCACCAATCTGCCGGGGCAGCTGGCTCTGCGCATCTGCCCGGATTTTCTCGGCAGGGTGCCCAAGCCCGAACGCATCATCGCCGTTACCGGCACCAACGGCAAGACCACCCTCACCAATCTGCTGTGCGACCTGCTCGAGCTGACGGGCGAAAAGACGGTATCGAACCGCTACGGCTCCAACCTCGCCTCGGGCATCGTGACGGCGCTGCTGTCGGGCTGCTCTCCCCTCGGCCGCCAGCGCGCGACCGTGGGCGTGATCGAAATAGACGAGCGCTCCGCTCCGAGGGTATTCCCCCGTATGACGCCGCAGCTGCTCGTGATAACCAACCTGTTTCGGGACTCCATCATGCGCAACGCCCATCCCGCGTATATTGCCGACCTGCTCAGCCGCTATATCCCCGCCTCCGTCAGGCTGCTGGTCAACGCGGACGATCTTATCTCCTGCCGGGTCGCTCCTCAGTGCGAAAGGGAGTATTTCGGCATAGGGCCCATGCCCGGGGACACGGTGGAGTGCGTCAACCTGATCAACGACATGCGCATCTGCCCGATATGTCACGGCACGCTGCGCTACGACTACCGCCGCTATCATCACATAGGCAGGGCAGTCTGCACCTCCTGCGGCTTCTCCTCCCCGGAATACGACTACGCCGGCAGCGAGGTCGATTTTGACAAAATGACCATGCGCGTCTCCGACAAGGGCGGGAGCGCGGTATACGGCCTGCTCAACGACAGCGTGTTCAACTGCTACAATCTGCTCTGCGCCGTCGCGGTCATGCGTTCTCTCGGCTTTGAGCACGAGCGCATCGCGGCCCTCGCGGCGCAGTGCCGCATCGTCGCCACGCGGCACGAGAGCGTAAAAGCGGGGGACGTCACTCTCGTGATGCAGATGGCCAAGGAGAAAAACGCCCTTGCCTGCTCCCGCGCCTTCGACTACGTCGCGGGACGCGAGGGCGAAAAAGAGATAGTGCTTATGATGAACTGCCTCGGCGACGTAAAGCACTGGTCGGAAAACGTATCGTGGCTGTACGACTGCGATTTCGAGTTTCTCAACAAGCCCGACATACGCTGCATCGTCGCCACCGGCGCAAGGGCGCTGGACTACAGGCTGAGGCTTCTGCTGGCGGGCGTAGCCGAGGAAAAGATAATATGCGTCGAAGACGAAATGGAGGCCGTTTCCCGCCTGCCCTTCGTCAAGGGCGATCAGGTATATCTCTTCTACGGCACCGACTCGCTCGTTTTCGCCCAAAAGGTACGCGCCCGCATCGAAGCGCTCGCAAGGGAGGCCGCCGAGAAATGAAAGTCGAAATACTCTTCCCGGAGGTCGCCAACCTCTACGGCGATCTTATGAATCCGGAATATCTCCGCCGCTCGTGCCCCGAAATCGAGCTCGTGGAGACCTCTCTGCGCTCCCGTCCCCTTTTTGCCGACGAAGAGCCCGCGCTGATATACATGGGCTCCGTGACCGAGGAGGGCATCACCCTCGCCGTCGAGGCGCTCACGCCGTACCGCGAAAGGCTGATAAGCCTCATCGGCTCCGGTCAGCTCTTTCTCATCACCGGCAACGCCCTGGATATATTCGGCGAGGACATAACCGCCGACAGCGGCCGGACGCAGAAGTGCCTCGGCATATTCCCCACCCACGCGAAGTATAAGATGATGGACCGCTACAACGCGCTTTACGTCGGTTCCTTCGGCGATATGGACATCGTAGGCTTCAAAAGCCTGTTCGGGCACAGCTACGGCAGCGTGGAGCCGCTGTTCCGCACGCTGCGCGGCGACGGGCTGAACGAAAGCGAAAAGGGCGAGGGCATACGCAAAAACCGCTTCATGGCCACCTACGTCACCGGCCCCCTGCTGATACTCAATCCGCCCTTCACCAAATGGCTGCTCGGCGAAATGGGCGCCGGGGACTGCTCTCTTGCCTTCGAGGACGCCGCCACGGAGCTTTACAGGCAGCGCGTTTCCCAGTTCAAGGATCCCTCAACGGGAATTATCTACCATTAAAAAACCGCCGGTAAAGTTTTCAGAACTTTACCGGCGG
>DBWE01000115.1:0-313 GCA_002308315.1 Clostridiales bacterium UBA1246
ATAACGTCGCCCGGGCAGTTGCTGTGGACGTGCACCTTTATGAGCTCGTCGTCCACGAGCATCACGAGGCTGTCGCCCACGGAGGCCAGGCGGGCGCGCATGAGCTCGGGATCCTTTTCGTTCTCGCGGCGGACTATGAACTCGGTGCAGTAGCAGAAGGTTATGTCTTCCGTCTCGAATTTTGAAAACACGGAGCTTTCCTCGGCGGCCGCGACCTCTGCCGCCGCCGTCCTGACCTCGCCCCTGAGCGCCGAGAGGAAGGCTTTGAGTATTACGAGGTAACCCATGCCGCCGCTGTCCACTACGCCGGCTT
>DBWE01000115.1:436-2837 GCA_002308315.1 Clostridiales bacterium UBA1246
CCCTCGGCGGGCTTCATCACGGCGTTGTACGCGGCGCTCACGCCCTCGCTCAGCGCCTGCGAAAGCTCGCTCGGGGAAATGTCCTTTTTGCCCTTTACGGATTTGGCAAAGCCTCTCATGAGCAGCGAGAGTATCACGCCGGAGTTGCCTCTCGCGCCTCTGAGCATGGCGCTCGCCGCCCGGTCGGCGGCCTCGCTTATCCCTCCGGGAGTTTTTCCGGCGAGCTCGCCCGCCGCGGAGCTGAGCGTAAGGCGCATATTCGTCCCGGTGTCCCCGTCCGGGACCGGGAAAACGTTGAGCTCGTTTATCCTCTGTCTGTTTTCTTCCACGAACGCCGAAGCGGTCACGATCATATCACGGAAGGTCATTCCGTCCAATAATTCTCTCATTCTGTCGTCCTTCCGTTCATCCGGGCATTATGGAGTCTACGAAAATATCCACGTTCCTGACCTCTACGGCCGTGTCCTTCGTGATCTTATAGCGCACCTCGCTGCTTATCGTATCGCAGATGACGGGGATGTTCACGCCCGTCTTTACAATGATATGCAGCTCGATGGAAATGGCGTTTTCGTTTTCATGGAAGGTCACGTGCACTCCCTTGCCCATCGCTTCCTTTTTCAGCAGGTGCACCAGCCCGTCGCTGGTGGAGCGCTTGGCCATGCCGCGGACTCCGAAGCAGTTGGTCGCAGCGGCGCCCACGAGTGCGGTGAACACCTCTCCCGAGACTCTTATACAGCCCTTATCGGTATTCGTTTTGATCATCGTCACAGCCGTGCTTTGCCGAGCAAAGCGTTCCTTTCCGTCATAATCGCAGGCGCTGCCGAACGCGCCCTCCGCCTCCGCGCGCCGCGCCCTCGGACGGCGGCGGGGCAGGTATCTTTTCTTCACATATATTATACGGATTGTACCATATAATGCCCCAAATCACAAGCAAAATTTCGACCCGCGGGCTGTTTACAAACATTTTGCCTTAAAGTATAATGAAGAAAACGCCGATCCGTTCGGCGCTTGATCGACCATATCTTAGAACAGGCGGGATCTGCCATGGGTGAAAGCTTTCCCAAGCTCCTATCCGGGCTGCGGCACGAAACGGGCGTCAACCAGCGCACGGCCGCGGCGGCCCTGAATATTTCCCAGGCGCTGCTGAGCCATTACGAAAACGGGCTCCGCGAGCCGGGTCTTGATTTTATACGCACGGTATGCCGCTACTACGGCGTATCGTCGGACTATCTTCTCGGCCTGTCCTCGGTGCGCACACCGCTCACCGGCGGAGACGGGGGCGGAGAGGCGTCGGCCGAGCTGCAGGAAATGCTCGCGTCCGTCTTTTCCGAGCTGCTGAGGGCTCTGTCCGCCTGCGGCAGCAGGGACGCGGAGGACGCGCTGTCCGGAGTGCTGTCCGTGTTTTTTTACGATCTCATGCGCGGACGGACGGACGGCGGGCTCCCGCTGCCCGAGGAAGCGTATCCCACCCTTTGCGACGCCTGCGTAAAGCTGTGCCGCGCAAGGCTCGCCGCGGCGGAGGGCGCTCCCGAATTCAGGATCCCCGAAAAGCTCAGAAAGGCCGCCGAGGCCGAGCTTGAAGTCCTCGACGATTATTGGAGGTAAGTATGCCACAGCGCGACATGATACGCAATTTTTCCATAATTGCGCATATAGATCACGGCAAGAGCACCCTCGCCGACAGGCTGCTGGAGCTGTGCCACGCCGTAAACCCCCGCGACATGGAGAGCCAGCTGCTCGACAACATGGATATAGAACGCGAGCGCGGCATCACCATCAAGGCCCGCGCGGTCAGCCTGGAATACAGGGCCGGGGACGGAAAGGAATACCATCTCAACCTTATCGACACTCCGGGCCACGTGGACTTCAACTACGAGGTCTCGCGCAGCCTTGCCGCCTGCGAGGGCGCGCTGCTCGTCGTGGACGCCCGGCAGGGCGTGGAGGCGCAGACTCTCGGCAACACCTATCTCGCCCTCGACAACGATCTTGAGATACTTCCGGTAATAAACAAAATAGACCTTCCCGGAGCCGAGCCGGAAAAGGTCAAGGAAGAGATAGAAGAGGTCATCGGCATACCCGCCATGGACGCGCCGGAGATCTCCGCCAAGCTCGGCATAAACATAGAGGCGGTCCTGGAGGACGCCGTGGCGCATATCCCCCCGCCCTCCGGCGACCCCGACGCGCCGCTCAGGGCGCTGGTCTTCGACAGCGTTTACGACAGCTTCGTCGGCGTCATAGTATACGTCAGGTTATTCGACGGCGAGCTGCGCCGCGACATGGACGTGCGCCTTATGGCCAGCGGAGCGGAATACAGGGTGGTGGAAACGGGCCACATGCGCCCCCTCGGCCTCGACCCCTGCGACGTTCTGTCCGCCGGGGACGTGGGCTACTTCACCGCCAG
>DBWE01000115.1:2897-3052 GCA_002308315.1 Clostridiales bacterium UBA1246
GGCTACCGTCCCGCTCAGCCCATGGTGTTTTCCGGCATGTACCCCTCCGACGGCGCGCGCTACCCCGATCTCAGGGACGCCCTTGAAAAGCTCAAGCTGAACGACGCCGCGCTTTCCTACGAGCCCGAGTCCTCCGCCGCCCTCGGCTTCGGCTT
>DBWE01000178.1:0-1163 GCA_002308315.1 Clostridiales bacterium UBA1246
TCCCGCTGCGGCTGCCGCAGGCGAAAAGGTGACCTCCCCCATGCCCGGGACCATACTCAACGTCCTGGTAAAGCAGGGCGACACGGTCAAGGAAGGACAGAACCTGCTGGTCCTTGAGGCAATGAAGATGGAAAACGAGGTCCTTGCCCCCGTTTCCGGCACCGTGGCGCAGCTCTGCGTCGCCAAGGGCGCTTCCGTCAATACGGGCGACCTCCTGTTAGTCATAGGCTGATTTGGACGGGAAATATTACGTCGGCGTCGACGTGGGCGGCACCCACGTCCGCATAGGCATGACGGACGGCGGGGGCCGTCTCTCCGCGGTGAAAAAAGTGCCGCGCCGCGAGGCTCTTCCCGACGAAGACCCCGCCGCGCTTGCCGGTTTCATCGCCGCGTACCTTGCCGCCGAAGGCGCAAAGGCCGCCGCGGCGGGCGTCGGCATACCCGGGACCCTCGACCGTTCCCGCGAAAAAACGCTGAAGGTGCCCAATCTTCCCTGTCTTGACGGTCTCCCCTACGCGGGCATGCTTTCGGAAAGGCTCGGCATACCCGTTTATACCGAGAACGATACCGTCATGCTGCTGACGGGCGACCTTGCCCGCCCCGGCACAGACTGCCGAGGCATCACCGTGGGCATATACGTGGGCACGGGGCTCGGCAGCGCGGTCTTCCTTGACGGACGGCCGCTCAGAGGGAAGAACGGACTGAACGAGCTGGGCCATATGCCCCTGCCGGGCCGCAGGGAAAAATGCGGCTGCGGCAACGTCGGCTGCGCGGAAAACTACGTTTCCGGCCGCCGCCTGGAGGCGCTCAGACGGGAAAAATATCCGGACGTCCATATTTCCGACCTGTTCACCGCCCTTCGCGGCAGCGAGGAGCTGGAGGAATACGTGGATACGCTGGGCTGCGTGATCGCGGCGGTATATAACCTGCTGGACCCGGACCGGGTGATCCTGTCCGGCGGTGTGCCCGCGATGAAGGACTTCCCTCTCGCGGAGCTGCGCGAGTCCGTCAGGGCACATACCATGAAGCCGCAGCCTTCCGAAAGCGCGGAGCTGCTCTTTTTCGGCGAGGGCGGGGACTCCGGCGTTCTCGGCGCCGCCCTTTTCGCGAAAAACGCTCTCGGCGGGCGGTAAACGAACAACAAACAATAATCAAAAACGTCG
>DBWE01000178.1:1200-2508 GCA_002308315.1 Clostridiales bacterium UBA1246
TGCCGTTGATCATTTTACATAATTTTCTGCCTGTTTTCTGAACATTTCCGCGTATTTGCCGTTCATTGCCATGAGCTGAGCGTGGGTCCCCTGCTCGGCAACGGCGCCGTCGGAGATAAGGTATATCCTGTCGGCGTCGCGTATGGTGCTGAGGCGGTGGGCTATCATAACGGTGGTGGTATTGCTCACGTCGAACATGAGCTTGGTCATTTTGTACTCCGCGAGCGGATCGAGCGCGCTTGACGGCTCGTCGAGTATCATAAGGCCGAAATCGTCCATAAGCAGCCGCGCGAGCGCCAGCTTCTGCGTCTCGCCGCCGGAGAGCATTATCCCGTCCTCCATAAACTCCCTCGACACCGTTTTGTCCAGATCGTCGAGCCGGTCCAGCCCCACGGTCTTCAGCGCCTTCAGCCGCGCCTCGTCGCTCGCCCCGGGATTATAATACTGCAGGTTTTCTCTCAGCGTCAGCGCGTACAGGTTGGAGTCCTGAAACGCTATGCCGACCCTCTTTCGCAGCTCGTGCACGTCCCAGCCGCTTATGGGCTTCCCGTCGTAGAGTATCTCTCCCCCGTCGACGTCGTAAAGACGCAGCAGCAGCTTCGCCAGGGTGGATTTTCCCGCGCCGTTCTCCCCCACTATGCCTATCTTCTCTCCCGGCGCAATCTTTATGTTGATATCCTTAAGGCAGAAATCCGCCTCGGGATAGGCGAAGCTGACGCCTCTGAGCTCCAGCGACATGGGCGTTTTCGGCGGCGTTTCGCCGGAGGAAGGCTCTATCACGCTGGGCAGGTCGAAAAACTCTCTTGCCTGCTCCGCCTGGGTCGCCGTCCGGGAAATATCCGTGATAAGGGTGAAAAAGGACCTCAGCTGGCTCGACAGCGTGTTTCCCGCGGCTATGAGGGCGGCGTAGTCGCCTATGCTGCCTATCTTTCCCCTGCTTATGCCCCATATCACGTAGGCGATCACGCCCAGCGTAGTGGCATGGTTCAGAACGCTGCCGATAACTCCCAGCAGCACTCTCGGCTTTATAAAGCGCACCATTATGCTCTTTATCCAGCTTATGTACCTGTCCAGCCAGCCCAGCACATAGCCGCCCATGCTGCTGACCTTCATGTCGGCGGCGTACTGTCTTTCCGAGAGCATGCGCGAGCCGTAGCTTATCCCGCGCTGCTTTTCGATGACCTCCTTGCTCATCTCCAGGGATATTTTGACCGATCTGATATTGACGAACATCTGAAGGAAGGTGCCGGCAGCCACGATAAGCACTACCCACGGACCGAGCATCGCTATAGGCGAAGGGAGTCGAAC
>DBWE01000111.1:0-200 GCA_002308315.1 Clostridiales bacterium UBA1246
GCGGACAGCTTCGTGCGCGGCAGCGTTATGCTTTCTCTTATGAGTCAGTATACTCCGAACGGATACGGAGGCCCGGATCGCCGCCTTACGGAAGCCGAATACCGGGAGGTCACGGATTATATGTATATGCTCGGAATAAAGGACGGATACGTCCAGGAGCCGGACTCGTCGTGCGGAGAATACGTCCCCGCCTTCGATCT
>DBWE01000111.1:239-5933 GCA_002308315.1 Clostridiales bacterium UBA1246
CTGCCGGGAGTATATATCATGCTGGACAAAAACGGCGAAGTTATCTATGTCGGCAAAGCCAAGGCGCTGAAAAACCGCGTGGTAAGTTATTTCCGCGACGGGCCCCACAGCTCAAAGACTGCGATGATGGTTTCAAAGGTCGACAGCTTCGACGTTATCATGGTCCGCAGCGAGTTTGAGGCCCTTATCACCGAAAACCAGCTCATAAAGCTTCATAAACCCAAATACAACATTCTTCTGAAAGACGATAAGGGATACCCGTATCTCAGGATAAACCGCAGGGAAGAATATCCGAAAATGCGCGTCGTAGGCCGTCCGGGAAAGGACGGCGCGGATTATCTCGGGCCGTACGGAAGCCGCACGACGGTATTTGAGGCCGTGAACGCCGTATCGTCCGCGCTGAAGCTTCCCACATGTTCAAGACGCTTCCCGGCCGATATAGGACGCGCCCGCCCGTGCATCGACCGCGATATGGGTCTGTGCGCCGGCTGGTGCACGGGAACGCCGGATTCGGAAGAGTACCGTCAGACCATGGAAAAAGCGGTGATGATCTTTGAGGGGCGAACGGCTGAGCTCGAAGCCGAGCTCAGCAGGGAAATGGAAGCTGCGGCAGATAATCTGGAGTTTGAACGCGCCGCGGCCGTCAGAGACCGCCTCAGGGCAGTAAAGTCGCTTGCGGAAAAGCAGCTCGCCGTATCCGGAGCGATGGCGGATACCGACGCGATAGGTTTCGCCAGAAGCGGAGTGAAAAGCTGTTTTGTCGTTCTTCACTATATAGGGGGCAAGCTGCTCGATAAGGATACGGAGCTTATGGACGATCCTCTCGAGGACGACTGCGAGGCGGTAAGCTCGCTGATGCGGCAGTATTATCTGAAAAGGGGAGTATGCCCGGCTAAAATACTGCTTCCGGTCATGCCGGACGATTCGGAAGATATTCAGCGCATGCTGCGTGAGCTTTTCAACGCTCGGACCGTTCTTACGGCGCCGCAGCGCGGAGACAAGCGCCTGCTCGTACAGACCGCCGTAATGAACGCGAGTGAAGAGATCAAGCGCTCGACGGACCGGGAGGAACGCGTTTCCGGCATCCTGAAATGGCTGCAGACGGCCGCCGCATTGCCCGGGCTCCCGTCGCGGATAGAAGCGTACGATATCTCAAACCTCGGCAAGGAAGACTCCGTTGGCTCCATGACCGTCTTTAAGGACGCAAAGCCGCTCAAACGCGATTACCGCAAATTCAAGATAAAAACNNAATATCCAGGGCACCAATCCGGTGGCTTCCTGCGTGGTTTTCCGGAACGGGGAACCCGCCAAGAAGGATTACCGCAAATTCAAGATAAAAACGGTTGAAGGCGCGGACGATTACGCTGCGATGCGAGAGGTCATAACGCGCCGTCTTACTTCCTGGACCGAGGGAGACGAAAAGTTCTCCGTATTGCCCGATCTTTTTCTGATAGACGGCGGAAGCGTACACGCGAGGATCGCTTCGGAAGCGGTCGGGAGTTTTTCGCTCGCGATCCCCGTTCTCGGCATGGTCAAGGATGACAGACACCGCACAAGAGCTCTTGCGCTGCCTGACGGAGGCGAAATAGGCATCAGCTCCAATCCCGCCGTATTTGCGTTCATAGGCCGCATCCAGGAGGAAACACACCGCTTTGCAATAGAGTACCAGCGTTCGCTCCGCCGGCGGAAGATAGGTTCCAGTCTTGACGCGATAAACGGCGTCGGGCCTGTACGGCGCAACGCGCTGCTCGGCCATTTCAAAACGATCGCGGCAATTGCGCGCGCCGATGTGGAGGAGCTCGGAAAAGTCGTCCCCAAAAGCACGGCTGCGCTCGTATATGAGCATTTTCACCCCTCGGCAAAAACCGATATGAAAGAAGAGGAACGCCAATGAGAGTCATCACCGGCACGGCAAGAGGAAGAAAGCTTGCCGAACCGTCAGACAACAACGTCAGGCCGACTGCCGATCAGGTCAAGGAGGCTATGTTCAATATCATTCAGGGCGACGTGGAGGGCAGGAGCTGTCTTGATCTCTTCGCCGGCACGGGACAACTCGGCATCGAGGCTCTCAGCAGGGGAGCGGCGTCCTGCGTTTTTATCGACGAGGCTTCGGCTTCGATCAGACTGGTAAAGACCAACCTTGAAAAAACGGGGCTTAAGGGGGGCGCCGTGCTTCAGACCGACGCTTTGAAGTATATAGAAAACAGCGGAAAATTCGATCTGATTTTCATTGATCCGCCCTATGCTTCCGGCTTTTGCGAAAAAGCGCTGAAAGCGATAACAAAGTTTGACAAATTAAATCCCGGTGGTATAATTATCTGCGAAACTGCCGCCGACAATGAGCCGGGACAGTTGGACGAGCCGTACCGCAAGCTGCGCACCTACCGTTACGGGAAGGTGAGGCTGACGACTTATTCGAGAATACAGTGAGGACGCACTATTGAAAATCGCCGTATATCCGGGCAGTTTCGATCCGATCACGCTCGGCCATCTCAACATGATAAAACGCGCGGCCAAGGTCTTTGACAAGGTCATAGTCTGCGTAATGGTGAACAATTCAAAAAACGCCATGTTTACGCTGGAAGAAAGGCTGAGGCAGGTCACTCTTGTAACTCAGCGTTTTCCGAACGTTGAAACGGACTGCTCGGACATGCTTTCCGCGGAATATGCCCGCTCCGTCGGAGCGAACGTGATCGTCCGGGGTCTTCGCGCCGTTTCGGATTTCGAGAAAGAATGTCAGATGGCTCTGATCAACAAAAAACTAAATCCGGATCTCGAAACGTTTTTTATGCCCGCCAGCGAGAAATACATGTATCTCAGTTCAAGCGGCGTCAGAGAGTTGGCCGCCTTCGGCGCGGATCTGAAGGATTTTGCTCCGCGGGAGATAATCGACGAAATAATGCTCCGTGCCGCGGAAAAGAAAAAGAAATAAACGATTATATGAATAATGCCGCTTTCGCGCGGCGGAACGGAGGATAAAATGGCAAACGGGGTAAATGAACTCATAGATCAGCTGTATACCATGGTTTCTGACGCCAGGGGACTGCCGCTCACCGCTGAAAAGTGCGTTCTCGAGCGCGATAAGCTGCTTGATCTTCTCGACGAGATCAAGCTTCAGCTTCCTGCCGAAGTGGCGGAGGCAAAGCGTCTCATGGCAAACAGAACGGAATATATAAACACCGCCAAGGCGGAGGCCGAAAAGCTCAAGCAGGGAGCCGAGGAGCATGCCCGCAGACTTATCGACGAAGAGACTGTCGTGCGCGCAGCCAAGGCGCGGGCGGAGGATATCCTGCGCGCGGCGGACTCCAAGGCGAACGAACTGCGCAAGGCGGCAAACGCCTACGCCGACGAAGCCCTCCATCGCACCGAGAATGCTCTTGCAAAGTCTCTTGAGGAGGTGCGCGGCTCCAGAGCGAGCTTCCGCGCCGCGGCCGAGGGACTCATAAATTTCAAGAAGAAATAATGGGAGAGTAACTGCAACATGAAAAAGATCCTGCTGATGTTCGGAGTCGTCCTGCTTGTGGCGGCCATACTTCTGTTTTCCGTTTTCTACGGGCTTTTCAGCATCCCGCCCGTTACCGACGGAATAACTCTCGGTCTTGACCTGGTAGGAGGCTCGGAGATCACCTACGAGGCCGTGGTGCCTCAGGATATAAGCGACGAAGACCTTTCCCGCTCGATGGATTCCGTTCGTACCATGATGCGCGAGAGACTCAACAACCTCGGTTATACCGAAGCCAACGTATATCTTTCCGGCTCCAAACGCGTGATAGTGGAAATGCCGAACGTCAACAATCCCGAAGAAGCCGTTCAGATGCTCGGCACCACCGCCGTCGTGGAGTTCCGCGATTACACCGGCGAGGTCATCATCAGCGGCGAGGACATCGAGTCGGCTACGGCGAGCTATCAGGCCTCCGGATCCAGCGGCAATTACGAATACTGCGTCGTCCTCAAGCTCAACGAAGCCGGGCGCCAGAAGTTCAAGGAGGGTTCTGCCCGTGTTGCCGGATATCCCTCGGCGGATAACCGCTATATATCCATCGTTATGGACGACCAGCTCATCTCCAGCCCGACGGTCAGCACGGAATATGCCGTGGGCGGCATTGACACCGACACTCCGATAATCGAGCTCGGAAACAGCACGGTCGATTACGCAACGTACCTTGCCGGAATAATCAGCTCCGGCGCGCTTCCTTTTGATCTCAACAACATCAAGCTCCAGGCCGTCGGCGCGTCTCTCGGCGAGCGCAGCCTTGAGACGGCCATACTTGCCGGCATTATAGGCATTATCCTCGTGATGATCTACATGATCGTATTTTATCGCCTTCCCGGCGTCGTTGCGGATGTTGCGCTGGTGCTTTATATCCTTCTTTTCCTGGTGGTCATGTCCGCGCTGAAGATCAATCTCAGTCTGCCCGGTATCGCCGGCATTATATTGACCATAGGCATGGCGGTCGACGCGAATATCGTTATTTATGAACGTATACGCGAAGAGCTTATGCTCGGCAAGACGCTTCGCGGCGCGGTGGATTCCGGCTTCAAGCGCGCTTTGTCCGCCATCGTCGACTCCAACATCACTACCGCGATCGCCGGCCTCGTCCTCCTGTGGAAGGGCACGGGCACCATCCTCGGCTTCGCCAAGACTCTGCTCATAGGCGTTGTGCTGAGCATGATATGCATGCTGATAATCCCGAGGCTGCTCCTGCGCGCCTTTGCCGGACTCAGAAAATACAATCCCTTCATGTACGGACTCCCGCGCAGCAGGGAAAAGGGCGCTCCCTCGTACAAGCTTCTGCATATCGTCAACAAGGGCAAGATATTTGCATGTATCTCCATCCTTCTCTGCATCACGGCCGTCGTTTCGCTCGTGCTGCTCCCGTTCGGGATCTCGCTGTTCAATCTCGATATCGACTTTGTCGGCGGCGTTACCATGGAATATGAAATCGGCCGCGACGTCACCAGACAGGTTTCCGACGATATTTCGGACATGATAAACGACACCGTGGGCATCAAGCCTTCTTCGGTAACAAAAGCCGGCCTCGGAAAGAGCGTGCTTATCAAGATAGCGGAGATAGATACGGTCCAGAGAGACGCGATCGCAGACGGGCTTGCGGAAATGTACGGCGATGAGAACGTGGTGCTGTCAAGCAGCGATTATGTATCGGCCTCGGTCGGCAAGGATATTACGAAGGCGGCTTTCCTCGCGTCCGCGATCGCCGCGCTGCTGATACTGATCTATATAACCGTGCGCTTCGAATTCCTGTCCGGTATCGCGGCCGTCATTTGCCTGCTGCACGACCTTCTCGTTATGCTGAGCATGTACGTGATCTTCGGCATTTCGATGAACATGAATTTCATAGCCGCGGCACTTACGATAATCGGCTACTCCATCAACGCGACCATCGTCGTATTTGACCGCATAAGGGAGAATTACAAGATCGGCGGCGGCAAGGAGCAGTTTGATAAGGTCGTTGACCGCAGCGTAAGTCAGACCATGCGGCGCAGCATAGGCACGACCGTCACCACGATGCTTCCCATTATTTTCCTTCTTATACTCAGCGTCACTTCCATCAAGAACTTCGCTCTGCCCATACTCATCGGCGTGGTCGCCGGAGGTTATTCTTCCGTATGCCTGTCCGGTACGCTTTGGTATAAGCTCAAGGGCAAGAGAGACGTAAAAATCAGATGATATCA
>DBWE01000031.1:0-1359 GCA_002308315.1 Clostridiales bacterium UBA1246
TCTCTGAACGAGGCGGTATGCATACCCACGCGGACGGCCGAGGGAGAAAAGGAGACCTGGCAGGCGGGCGATATGCGTATAATTCGCGGCATATTCACTCTGGCGCATCTGATTTTGGGTCAGAGGCGGAAGGAGGCGGANNAAATGAGCCTCGGAGAAAACATACGAAAAGGCAGGCAGGCGCTCGGCCTTACCCAGGAAGCGCTGGGAGAAAGGCTCGCGGTGGCGGGCCAGACCGTTTCGAAATGGGAGCGGGACGAAAGCCTNNGCTCTGCTCCCGCCGCTGGCGGATATCCTGAAAATGTCGCTGGACAGACTTTTTGACAGAAGCGCGGCCGGGTATGAGGACGCCGAGGCGTCGGTGAAAAACTGGCTGCTTTCTTTGGGAAAGCGGGAACGCTGGCAGGGCGCTCTGCGCCTGGCGCACTTTATGCAGGCCGCGGTCAGCGGTATGCTTGAACGGCTGCCTCCGGCCTTTGTGAAGGAATGGCTCGCGGTGCCGGAGGGGGACGGCGGCTGCGCCGCGGACGAGGGCTTTTCGCTGTATTCCTCACGGGAAAAGCTTCCGTTGTTTACGCTGTTCCCCGAGCCGGAGGCAGGCTGGGGCCCGGCGCTGGAGAGAGATGAGCCCGCCGTATGGGAGGCGCTGAGCAGCGCCGAGGTGCGCAGATGCCTCGCAGCGATATACAAACAGAAGCGGTACGTGCGCATGGACCGCGGATATCTTGACCGCTTTTTCGATGAGACGGGGCCCGGCGACAGGGAAAAGACCGTTTCCGCGCTGGAAGCGCTGGGCGTACTGCGGCGGGATAATACGCGGATCGACGGGAAAGAGACGGAGGTATTCGTTTTCAACCCCCATATCTGCATCCTGCAGCTCCTGCTGCTCGGAAACGCGGGAGAGCTCGGCGGGGCGAGCTTCGGGCCGTAAGTAAAAAATCACGGGTGAGACGATTTTTCATCTCACCCGTGAGTCTGTCGTATGTGTCAAGATCAGGAAAGCCTGCTCCCGGCCGGGATGTCGTCGTCGGCAAAGATCACCTTCGCGCGTCCGCCGACCGTGGCGGCAAGTATCATGCCGCTGCTCTCCACGCCCCTTATCTTCGCGGGGGCGAGGTTGTATACCGTGAGCAGCTTTTTGCCGACGAGACTGTCGGGCGCGTACCATTGGGCAATGCCGGACACTACCTGCCGTTTTTCGCCGCCCAGGTCGAGCTGCAGACAGAGCAGCTTATCGGAGCCCTTGACCGCCTCGCACCCCTCCACCAGCGCGACGCGAAGATCGCTGCGCCTGAATTCGTCGATGGTGATGAGTCCGGCCTTTTCGTCGGCGGGAGCCTTTTCGGCCTTGGCGGGAGC
>DBWE01000031.1:1396-2430 GCA_002308315.1 Clostridiales bacterium UBA1246
ACGTTTTCGCCCTTTTTTATGACCGCCCCTGCGCCGAGCACGCCCCATTTCGCGGCGGCGTCCCATGAGAAGCCCTCTCCGCCCAGCTGAGCGCGGAAAAGAGCGCAGCTGTCGGGCATGAAGGGCTCGAGCAGGCATACGCAGACGCGTATGGTTTCCAGCAGATCGTACAGCACTCCGCCGAGTCTGGAACGCTTGCCCTCGTCCTTGGCAAGAGCCCAGGGAGCGGTCTCGTCTATATATTTGTTGGCGCGGGATATGACCTTGAAGATCTCCTGAAGAGCCTGCTGGAAGGCGTATTTCTCCATCTGCTCCTCAAAACGGTCTCTGAGAGCGCGGGCCATGGAAACGAGCTCTTCGTCCTCGGGGCCGCTTTCGCGCTCGGAGGGCACAAGCCCGCCGAAATATTTTTCGGTCATCGCGGTCGTGCGGGAGACAAGATTGCCCAGATCGTTGGCAAGGTCGGAGTTGATGCGGGTTATGAGGGCTTCGTTGGAGAAGCTGCCGTCCGAGCCGAAGGGGAATTCCCTCAGCAGGAAGTAGCGCAGGGCGTCCACCCCGTAGCGCCTGGCAAGCACGACGGGATCGACCACGTTGCCCTTGGACTTGGACATCTTGCCGCCGTCGAGCAGGAGCCAGCCGTGGCCGTATACCTTTTTGGGCAGGGGCATATCCATGCTCATGAGGAACGCGGGCCAATAAATGGAATGGAAGCGCACTATCTCCTTGCCGACGAAATGCACGTCGGCGGGCCAGAATTTGCCGTAGTCGTCATAGCGGTCGTTGAGGAAGCCGAGGGCGGTGGTATAGTTGAAAAGCGCGTCGAGCCATACGTATACCACGTGGCCGGGGTCGAAATCCACGGGCACGCCCCATTTGAAGGTGGTGCGCGATACGCACAGGTCCTGCAGGCCGCCCTCGCAGTCGATGAAGTTGTTTATCATCTCGTTCACGCGCGAGGCGGGCTCGAGAAAATCGCCGCGCTTGAGCAGCTCGCGCACGCGGGAAGCGTATTTCGAGGCGCGGAAGAAATA
>DBWE01000031.1:2486-4041 GCA_002308315.1 Clostridiales bacterium UBA1246
GACTCGCAGGGCGTGCAGTAAAGGCCCTTGTACGAGCCCTTGTAAATGTCGCCCTTTTCATACATCGCCCTGAATATCTTCTGTATCGAGGAAACGTGATAATCGTCCGTGGTGCGAAGGAAGCGGTCGTAGCTTATGTTCATGAGCTTCCACAGCTCCTTGATCCCGGCGACGACCTTGTCGACGAACTGCTGGGGCGTCACGCCCGCCTGCTTCGCCTTTTCCTCTATCTTCAGGCCGTGCTCGTCCGTGCCGGTAAGGAACATCACATCATAGCCCTGCATGCGCTTGTAGCGGGCCATTACGTCGGTGGCGACGGTGCAGTAGGTATGACCTATATGCAGGTTGCTGGACGGGTAATAAATTGGTGTAGTGATGTAAAACGTGTCCTTGCTCATTGAGCCAAGCCTCCGGTTGAAAATGATGGATATATTTTTACCACAAGCGCGGATAAAAGTCAAATAACGCGGGAAAAAGCGCGGCCGCCGAAAAGCGGAGCGGGACAGCCTGTTCCGCATACGGCTGTTCAAATCATCCGGTACAAAAGCCGTGATCGTCCCGAATGCGCGCGTCCCGGGCGCGGATGATTATTCGACCGCCTCCGCTGCAGGTCCTTTTGCGGTCAAAGAAAAACCACGGTGCGGTTTGCATCGTGGTTTCGGTATTCGGTTGTTTAGTCTTTATGCATCATAGCAGACGAAACAATCCATGCCTTTTTTCCTATACTCCTCAACGGTTTTCCTGATATACTCAGCCGCTCTTTCTTCGGCTGCTGTTGAAGCTGCCATGTATGCTTCGTTCAATTCTTTTTCTTCCTGAGATCCTCGTTCAACCGTTTCGGCAAGCTGAAAAAAGCGATGAACGACCAGCTTTGGTGTCAGATCATCGGTAAAGTATTTTGAAAACCGATCAGTCATTGATATTTCCTCCCATAAGGTTCCGCTCAAAAAGCCTCGCCATGCGGAGCATTTTCTCTCTGCCAAGCATGCAGCCTTTCTCTTCGGCCGACCAAGAGTCAAATAATGGATCGTTCTGCAAGGCTGATTTTGCATCGCTGTCGCACATTTTGAGTGCATTGCTCAGTTCCGTTTCATCGGGCCGTATGCCGCCAACATAATCAATGATCCAAACGTCACCGTTAATCGAAATAACACTCTCCCTGGAAACATTCGCCCTGAGAGCAGACGAGCAGATGTCTCGGGCAGACAATACCGAGTCATCTTTCATCAGGAATATTCAGTGGCTGAAAACCGTCAAAATCGCCTCGGACGCTCGCAGGCTGAATAAAATCTCCCGCTTCTTTCATAGCAGGATTTTTTTCTTCTGCACGAAGAATATCATGTTCTTCGTGCTTTTGCAACTTTTTGTTATCTCTATTCCGCTCCTCATACGCCATGCGCTTCCGGGCGTTATTTTCGCCTTTGTTCTCCCCGTAGAATTCCCGGCGCATAGAGTTGATCTTTTCCGTCGGCACGCTCAGGGCCGTGCCGAGCTCTCAGCAGCTTGTTTTCCGCCCGCGTCAGATATATTCCTTTGCCTTCTGCGGCAGTCCTTC
>DBWE01000031.1:4161-4664 GCA_002308315.1 Clostridiales bacterium UBA1246
AGTATCGCCTGAGGGGTCGGAAAGTATTACAGGTGCGCCCGCTACGGCGAGTGGCCTGTCGGCATTGCTTTCCGGGCCCTCGCTTTTCATGATAATATTTCCCTTGTCGTCCGTGACCTCATGGACGTAATAGCGCCCGCTCTGCTGATCCTTTGCGACGACAACGCCGATCAGGACCGGCTCGCCCCGTGACCGACAAGCGAGGTCTTGATTTTTGAGTGAGAAAACAGAACGTCTCCGAGCCCGGGACGAAATACTTTGTTCCCGATGCTTTTCAAAAACGCCATAGCGCGATCTGTCGCCTTTTCTGCTTTTGGCAACTCGTTCCCGGAAATAGTTACAACCGGGGCCATTTTTTTAGCTCTGCGGCGTTTGCACGCAAATGGTTTATGATGGTCGCGGTCTTTTTATTTCCCGCTGTCTCCTGCATGGAGGCACCGATTTGCCCGCTTTCTGCCGCAAAGAGCCCGTTTCCGACCTCGATCTGCCCGTTTTCGGCCGTG
>DBWE01000044.1:0-2603 GCA_002308315.1 Clostridiales bacterium UBA1246
TTATAACCGAGTCGGCTGCCGTGAACGCCTGTGAAACAAGTTCTTTTGCTTCTTTTTTCTCAAAAGCATGCACATCCGGCAGATCAACGATTACCGACGCCGATATTCTTCTGTTGTCAAAAGGGCGAGGGGTATATTTTATTGTGCGGTCTATCGCAGAGAGCTTATAGCATAGATCCCGAAGCGTGTTCAGCGTCTGCAGCTTGTCCCGGTTCAGTTCGTCGCCGACGAAATGCTCGTTGGCGTCTCCGAATACTTTGTCCCAAATTGAAGGTTCTTTCATTTTTTTCTCCTTTCGGTATCCCTCATAAGGCGTATAGTCTTCGCGGCGGCGAGCATCACACGCGTCTTCCGCGGAAAAAGATACGTGCAAATCGTTTCGCCGGCTTTCGCCCTTAACTGTCATCAAAAACGCGAAAATTAAGCACGGAGCAAAATTATACCCGCCGGATGGCCCGGTGACGCGCGGCGCGCCGACGTTCTTCCGCCGTCGGCGCGTTTATCACGTCGGCCGCGCGCCAATTCCCCGCTTTTTTTCGCAAAAGCAACAAAAAAACTTGAAAATGTTATAGGATGTTCATATAATATTTCCGAAAGCATAACAAAAGGAGGAAGCACATGAAAACAGGAAAGAAGCTATGGTCCCTGCTGCTGGTGCTCGCGATCGCCTTTTCGCTGGCGAGCGGAGCTTTTGCCGCCGGGGACGGCTCCGAAGCCTTTGTCAAGGCCGGAGGGCTGGAGGGCGGCAAAGAATATCTGATCGTCACCGAGTACGGCGGAAAGTATTACGCGCTGACCTGCTCGGGAGGCAATCTCGGCTCCGCGGAGATCGCCGTCACGGGCGACACGGCCGCCGCGGACGACGCGGCAGTCTGGATACCGGACGGGAACGACCATCTGGAAAGCCTGGCAAGCCCGGGTCAGTTCGTCTTCGCAAGCTCCGGCGGGCTCATAGTCTGGGACAGCTCCATGCTCCGCACCTTCGTTTACGACGCGGAGAGCGAGACCGTAGCCCTTCACAGCGGCAAATACTATCTGAAATTCGACGGCTCGAGCTTCGGACAGGCCGACAGCGAGGCCGACGCCGGAAAGATACTGCTTTTCGCGAGAACGTCCGCCGGCGCGGCCGATACGGGCTCCGGGGACTCCGCTCCCGCCGAAGAGATCGATTTTCCCGAGCCGGATACCGTCAGGCGCGACTCCGTCAGGAACGCCGACGGATCGATCACCCTTGCGTTTACCTCCGACGTGCATTATGACGGCGTGAACCTGAACCTGAAGACATGGATAGAAAATTCCGGGATCGAATATATCGACGCGTTCGGCTTCTGCGGAGACATGGGCTCCGCCTATGCTTCCGGTCCGGAGGAATTCTGGACCTGGACCGGCGAGATCATGACCTACATGGACGGACTGATCGACGAAGGCAAGGTCGGCGACGCGATATATACTCTGGGCAATCACGAGTGGGCCACCTGGGCCGGCGGAAATTATCTTTCTTCCTACTCCGATTATGAGTCCGCCGGGCGCCTGAGGCAGATCGGCGAGGGCTTGGTGACGGACGATTACATAATCTATTGCTTCGGCGCCGGAAGCATAGTCGGCACGGATTACAAAAACGACTATACCGAAGAGGATATCGCCGAGCTGGACGCCTGGCTGGAGACCGCTCCCGCCGGAGTCCCCGTATTTATCCTGACCCATTTCCCGCTTCACAACTGGTATGGCGGACGCTACGCCGAGCATGCCGGCGAAGTCATCGACGTGCTGAACAAGTACGGCGACGACCGTGATATCGTTTTCCTCTGGGGCCACAACCACAGTGAGTATGACGACGGCTATTATCTTCCAAAGTTCCCGGGAGACGCGATAGTAATCGATCCCGAGGGCACTCTCCGCACGCTGGATTTCACCTACCTTGCCGCCGGCTGCACCTCGGACAAGGAATATACCGGCCCGAGCTACGGCTCCGCCAGCGTTATGAACAAGGGACTCATCGTTACGATCGGCGCCGACAAGACGCTTGATTTCGACTACTGCACCATCGACGGGCAGAAAATGCACGTCGACGGGCCCTGGCTCGTTCGCTTCCGCATCGGCCACGGCGACTACGATACGCTGAAAAGCGTGTACGTGGATGACGGAAGGACCGTCGCCCCCGTCGAGGCTCCCGAGATCGAGGACTATACCTTCTCCGGCTGGTACTACTGGAACGAGCATGAGGAGGTCCCCTTCGATTTTTCCGCTCCCGTTACCAGGAACGTCCTTGTCACGGCGAACTATGACAGGATCATCAAGCCCGTGTCCGCCGCTGCCGCCCTCGACCCCGCCTATGTCTACGTGACCGTACAGGACGAGCAGGCCGCGGCCATAGGCAAGAGCGGCGCTCCCATCGTCATGTATCCCGTCGCCTATGAGGAGGGCATGACCGTAGGCGACGCCATAATGAAGGTACATGAGCTGGAATTCGAAGCCGGCCTTGACGGCGCCTCGACCTACGATACGACCTACGGCTTCTGGTCCTTTGAAAAGGTATGGGGGCACACTCCTCAGAACGGCTCCCTGTGCTTCGATCCGACAGAGGAAAAATGCTGGATAGACGC
>DBWE01000044.1:2634-3853 GCA_002308315.1 Clostridiales bacterium UBA1246
TCCTGGAAGAGCACGAGCGCCATGTACCCCGCAGCGGCCGATGCCGTGACGGGCGAGACGCTGACCTTCTGCGCGAAAACCTTCGCCATGGACGCTTCCTACAATTACAGCGCCGAGGGATATGACGGCGACGTATACTGCGGCACGTCCTTCGACGCTCTGACCGACACCGGCATAGACGCCGACGGGGGATACTTCGACATCTCCTTCTCCGCTCCCGGCACCTACTATCTGGTAGTGAAGGGCAGCGTGGGCGAAGCGGCGGGCATCGTTACGGTGAAGGAAACGGTCTGCATGGTCTCCAATCAGGCGGTGACGCTGGACGGAGAAGAAGTGACGATAGCCCACTACAACGTAAACGGCAACAACTACTTCAAGCTCCGCGACCTTGCCTGCATCCTCAACGGCAGCGCATATCAGTACAACGTCGACTACGACAGCGCTTCCCGCACCGTGCTCATCGCCACCGGCGAGAGCTACGCGGCTCAGGCTGCCGACATGCAGATCGGGGAGGACCGCTCCGATACCTGCGTGCTCAGCAACCAACCGGTGAGCGTAAACGGCGAGACCGTGTCCGTCAAGGCCTTCAACATCGGCGGCGAGAACTACGTGCAGCTGCGCGACCTTGCCGGATACGTGGGGTACGGCGTGGATTACGACGCCGCCACCCGCACCGCGCAGATAATCACCGCAAAATAAACTCAGCCGGGGGGACGCTGCAAAATCACCGTGCAGCGTCCCCTTTTGTTTTCGGAACAAAACTCCTGCCGCCCGGCATACGGGCGCACGGCAGGAAACAAAGACCCCAACACTCCGTATGATCATTCTCAAAGCATAAGAAAAGGGGAGACTGCATGAAAAAAGGGAAAAAACTGTTCTCCGTTCTGCTTGCCCTCGTGATGATCGCTTCGCTGGTGAGCGGAGCGTTTGCCGCCGGGGACGGCTCCGAAGCCTTTGTCAAGGCCGGAGGGCTGGAAGCGGGCAAAGAATATCTTATCGCCACAGAGTACGGCGGAAAGTATTACGCGCTGACTTGCTCGGGAGGCAATCTCGGTTCCTCGGAGATCGCCGTGACGGGCGACACGGCCGCCGCGGACGACGCGGCAGTCTGGATACCGGACGGGAAGGATCACCTGGAAAGCCTCGCAAGCCCGGGTCAGTTCGTTTTCGCAAGCTCCGGCGGGCTCATAGTATGGGACAGCTCCATGCTCCGCACCTT
>DBWE01000015.1:0-623 GCA_002308315.1 Clostridiales bacterium UBA1246
CTGCCGTTTTCGTCTATCCCTATGACCTTTACGCGGACCTCCTGGCCCTCGTGCAGATGCTCCGACACATCGCTGACATAGGAATGAGCGATCTCGGATATATGTACCAGACCGGATCTTCCCCCGGGCAGGGCGACGAAAGCGCCGAATTTCGTTATCCCGGTCACCTTGCCGTCAAGAACGGTCCCCACAGACAGCTCCATATGACCTCTTAATCGTTAAGATTATAAAAAACGATCTCGCCCGGAAGAACGAAGCCCAGCTTATTGCGCGCCACGTCCTCCAGGGTCTCCCTGTCCGTGCTGTGGCTGACCTCGTGTTCAAGCCCGGCGTTTCCCGCCTGAAGCTCTCTTGCCTGTACGGTAAGGGCGTCGCGCGCGATCTCCGCCTCTTCTATACGGTCCTGAAGCTTTATCAGCGTCACGATCGCATAGACCATCAGCGCGGCAATTACGATCTTCGTAAATATACCGGCCTTCCTGGCTTTCAACGCGCTCACCTCCCGGACGATCAGTCTCAAAACGGTACTCCACGGGCTTATACTTCATTTTATAACATAATTTCAAATAAGAAAAGATGTTTTTTGTTTTTTTTGTGATTTTTTTTATTATTTTTTTGAGTAT
>DBWE01000015.1:633-5613 GCA_002308315.1 Clostridiales bacterium UBA1246
GAGCGCCGCCGCCGTACCGTTCGCCGCAAACGCCGCGGCGGGCCTGCAGAAGCGCCGCAGAGCCAGGCAGTACGCCCCGCCCCCCAAAGCCATCAGAAGAGGCATGAACAGTCTCAGCCTGCCCCGTCCGGCAACGCTGCCCATCAGGAAAAGGACGCAGGCGCACACCGCGCAGAAAAGCGCGTCGAAAAGCGGCAGCAGTCTGTCCAGCCCGAAGCGCCGTCTCATCTGGGCAAGCAGGTCGTAGAAAAAGCCCAGCACGGGGCCGCAGGCAAGGCTTGCCAGCGCCTGAAGCCCCTGCACGGATACCGGCAGCCTCACTAATTCAGCAGCCTGCTGAGAAACCCGCGCCGCCCCGAAGGAGCGTCGGAGTATTCCAGACTGTCTATCCTGCCCTCTACGGCAAGCTCCCCGCCGTCGGTGCTGAGCTTTTCTATCTTGAGCCCCGAGCCCTTCACGGCGAGCAGCCCCCCGCCCGTATACAGCGTGAGCGCCTGATCGTCAAAGCTCTCCACGTCCTCGACTCCGCTGACCGTCAGACGCTTTCTGTCGTTCAGCGACAGGCTGTGGGCCTGAGCCTGCTTTTTGTATCCTTCGTCGTACATCATAGCCATGCGATCACCTCCGTGGTTATTAACCAATATGCGCTTCAGCGATCGAAAATTCCGTTTTTCAATATTTTACTTTTTGGGGCTTGACTTGCGCCGCAAAAGGTTGTATTATTCCACTTGTAACAGTTTTGTTACCTTTGTCCCTTGTATTGTAATCAAATGTTTTGATTTTTTTTTAAAGGTTTCTTATGAGATACGGTTCTGACGGAAAACTGAAAAAGGAAGGCATTTGCAGTCTCCGGGTCCGCGCTGCCTGTGCTTTCCGCCGGGCGTTCGACCGGCTCATGCATCTCGGCGCCAAACGCGCTGCGGCGGTACTGGTCATCTGCGCCCTGTCCGTGTTTGCTATCAGCCGCATGAACATCGCTCTCGCCGTCAGCGTTGAGGGAGACTTCGTCGGTTACGTCTCCAGCCGCAGCGAGCTCGACTCCATCATCAGCAAGGTCCGCACCACCACCGAGAACGTTTTCGGCTCCGAATGCGGCATCGAGCCCGACGTTACCTGTCACGTTTCCTTCGGCAAGGCCGAGCCCGGCATCGCCGACGCCGTGGAGAGCAGGATCTTCAGCAGCATCAGCGAGATCAGCGATCTTTATATCGTATACGTCGACGGCGAGCCCGTCTGCGCTTTCAGCTCCGCAAAGGACGCTTCGGACGCCATCTCTTCCGTTGTTGCGGGATATGTGACCGAAAACACCGTTTCCGCGGAGTTTTCCGGCGAGGTATCCGTCTGCGAAGGCTACATCGGCGTGGATATGCTCGAAAACAACATCAAGGCCCTGCACGACGCTCTGTCGGTGATAACCGTCGACAAGGACGTCGTGGAGCAGACGGTCAAGTATTCCACCACCTACGTGCTTGACGACGACATGCTTGAAAGTCAGTCCGAGATCATCACTCCCGGACAGAGCGGCAAGCTCGAAACGGTATACCTGGTCACCCGGGAAAACGGCGTGCTCAGCTCCTACGAAAAGCTCGAAAGCACGCTGACTCAGGCTCCCGTACCCTGCGAGGTGCGCGTGGGCACTCTTCCCAGCTACTCCACCGGCAGCTATATCTGGCCCTGCGACGGATATATCTCCTCCCGCTTCGGCGGCCGGCGTACCTCCGTGGGCTCCAGCAACCATGCCGGCATCGACATAGCCGGGCATTACGGCGACAAGATCTGGGCGTCCGACGGCGGCGAGGTCATCTTCGCCGAGGAGTACAGCGGATACGGCCTGCTCGTTCAGATCAGACACGATAACGGCGACGTCACGTATTATGCTCACTGCTCCGCCCTGCTCGTCGAAGAGGGCGACATAGTCAAGCAGGGACAGGTGATCGCCGAGATGGGCAGCACCGGCGTAGCAAGCGGAGTGCACTGTCACTTCGAGTACCGTCCCGGCGGCGGCAAGCCCGTGGATCCGGCGCCCTATCTGCCGGAGGACGTGCTGGATACTCTCATCGTTTCAGACTGAAGACCGGTTCCCCGAGACATAAGGCGTCTCCGCACAACGGGAGTTATGCGGAGGCGTTTTTTTCATATTTCCGTATCTATGCCGGAACAGCGCAGGTCCGTCGTCCGGAGCTGCACCGGATGACGGACCTGCGCTACAAAAAAGAGATAAAAAGATGAGGAATATTCCATGGAGTTCGGAAGCTGCAATTCCGTTCCAATGAAAACGTGATCGGTCACGAAAAACAAAAATGCGCCGATTTTACGATAGCAAAACCGGCACACCCGTTATTCGTGCGCTCAGACCGCGGGTCACCGAACCCGCAAAAGCTTCGGAACAATGTAAGTTTTCTGACTCACGTTAGGGAGGCGGAGCCTCCTGCGGACGTTTCCTACCTTCCCAGAGGGTCAAGCCCTGAAGTGGAAGCCTTTCGGCTCACATCCCGCAGGATGCTTCGGAACGTCCTCACGCATACAGCGTCGGTTAACGCGGGGCTTTGCTCGACACGGCGGACCGCTCTCGCTTACCCCATTCCATCTGACGCCCGTACCTGCCATGACGGCTTTGCGGCAGGGCGACAAAGTTCCTTTAAATTGTTGAACTGATTTTATCTCACCGCGAGGCTTTTGTCAATAGACAATATCACTATTTTATTTTTGTATTTCAGTGTATATTTACTCACAATGCGGCAACAATAGCTTCGCGGTGGTGAAATTATGGCATTTTACGGAGATATTCGCCGTACCGGGCGCGAGACTGCTCACGTCGGCGAAAAAAAGACGCGCTGTCTCGGCGTCTGCGCCGAAAATCCCATGGACGCCGGGGCCGGAAACGGAACGGTCGGGGACGAGGCTCCCTTCCCCGCTTTATCGAACGTGGGTTCCTTCACGGAATGCACGGGGCTGATGCCTTCCCCGCCTGCCGACGGCGACGAGCTGGACGCGTACAGAGCGCTCAGCTCAATGGAGATCCCGGGCCGGGACGCGCGGGATAACTGAATACGGGCTGAACGGCCGGGGTCCGCCGAAAACAGCGGGCCCCGGCCTCGCCGCGCCCGCTGTGTACTTTTACTGCCGACCGTGGTAAAATGGCGTCAGACATCAAAACACGGAAGGAATGAACGTTCATGGCCTCACGGTACGCTGCCGAAAGCAGCCGCGATGAAAGCAAAGCGCGCAGGGCCGACCCCGGGAGCGTCTGCCGCTTTTTCGAAAGAGATGATTCTTCGCTTATCGAAGAGCCGGAGATCTGCGAGCATTGCCGCTATATGAGCGGGGAGCTCTGCACGCTGCCTCAGCCGTCCGCCTGAGCGCAGCGCAGGATCACGTAGCCTTTGTCCATATACTCGACGAGCCTGCTGGATATGTCCACGTCCTCCCATTGGCTTCGGCTGCCTTCATAGCATATCGTTATGGGCTTTCTCTCCTGACCGGGACTCAGCGGTACGAGCCCTTCCGAGAGCAGGTCGTAAAAATCGTATTTCATCCGCTTGACGCTGCGGGGCAGCACGAGCGTTTCAAGGCCGCTGCAGCCTATGAAGGCGAAGGTCCAGATATCCTTTATCCCGTTGGACACCACTATCTTCTTTACTTTAAGCATTCTTTCGAGAGTGCCGCGCAGTACCTCCGCCGGGAAGAAGCAGTCTCCGTTGCAGAAAAACTCGTTCCAGACGCCGTGTATCATGTGCCCGTTCACCATCGACGGCAGCACCACGGTCTCCGTGAGCTCTCCGGTATAGCCCACCTCGTTGTGGAACACGTAGCCCTCCCTGTCTCGGTTGCCGCCGAGATAGATATCGAAAATATGGTCGTCCGCGAAGGGAATGAAGCATTTAAAGCCTCTCTGCCGCATTTCCTCGACCGTAAGATCGTATACGGGCAGCACCTCTCCCCCGCATCGGGGGCACAGGGCGCGCCCCTCCGTTTCTATCCTCCCGCAGCTCATGCAGGCCGTCACGCGCCTCGTCCGGCACGCTGGGCATATTATGTCTTTTTCGGTCAGCTCTCTGCCGCAGTTTACGCATTTCATGGCGCAGTGTCTCCTTGACTGTAAACCGTATCTTCGGACCATTATATCCGCGCGATACCGAAAAATCAAGGGAGCGGCAGTCGTCCTGCCGCTCCCTTTCAAGCGTGGATCTGTTAAGCGTTCTGCTGCTGATATTTCTTCAGCCACTCCTCGCCGTAGCGGTTGCACTCGTCGATGACTATGGGCGTTACCCACGCGTTGAGGCACTCGATGGAGCCAATGCAGGGCAGGAAGGCTCCGCCGGGAGCGTACTCGTCGATGGCCCTGCGGACCTCCGCGCGGACCGCTTCCTCGGTGACGTCCGCCTGATCTATGAGGCCCTGGTCAAGACCGCCCATGAGGAGCATCTTGCCCTGAGTCGCCTTCTGGACCTTGGGGATATCGTTGCTGGGCAGCACGCCCTCCCAGATATCCACGCCCAGATCTACCATTTCGGGAGCCAGCTCCGCCGCGTAGCAGTCGCAGTGGTGCATGACGATGATCCCGCGCTCATGGTAGTAGTCGTACAGGCGCTTATAATGCGGCTTCAGCAGCTCGCGGAACTTGTCCACGGAGAAGAACATGGAGGTCTTGCTGCCCCAGTCGTCATGGCTCTGGATCACGTCGAAGTCCAGATTGTCGCACAGGAGCTTGGCGACCTTGAGCTTCCAGTCGGTATAGGCTTCGAACAGCTCGTTCATCGCCTCCGGCTCCTCGTACATGTTGATCAGCGTGTCCTCAAAGGTCATGAGGCAGTGAGCTCTCTCGAAAAGGCCGCGGAAGGTCGCCAGCATGATGATCTCCTTGTCACGGTCCACTTCGGCTATCTGCGCCCGGACGCTGTCCCAGTCAAGGTCGTCGGGGATCTCGGGGAAGGTAACGTAATCGCGCCAGTGAGTGATGTCCTTGATGACCTGGTTCTG
>DBWE01000015.1:5755-5895 GCA_002308315.1 Clostridiales bacterium UBA1246
TCAAAACCGTAGCCCATCCATTTGATGGGTTTTTCGTTTTTGAGCGCCGACATGAACAGTTCTTTTTTATTCATTGGAATACTCCTCCTTATCTTTGTTCAAGCGTAACATTTCTTTCATTTCTTTGTCAAGTAAATATT
>DBWE01000015.1:5903-9507 GCA_002308315.1 Clostridiales bacterium UBA1246
TTTATTTTTCCTGTTTTTCTCCGCCGCGGCGGCGCGGGAGGTCCGGGGCGGCCGCGGGCTTTTTTGCGTCTGTTTCTTGACAACAAACGCATATCTGTTATAATCAGTGCATGAGTACGCCGCCGTCAGCGGCGGGAAATCACGCGAGTGTGCGTATATTCTTTGAAAGGCGGGTTTCTCAAATGGAACATATAAAGACCCTTGTTACGCGCGACCTCTGCAAGAGCGCCGAGAACGGCGGCTGCGGCGANNGGCGAGTGCCAGACCTCCTGTCAGTCAGCCTGCAAGACCAGCTGCGGCGTAGCAAACCAGAGCTGCGAGAACAAAAGCGAAAAAGAATAAAACTCATGATCTTTTCCGTGAATGCCGCCGTAGGGCGGCATTCATGCTATGGAGGACCGCAATGATCCATCAATACAAATTTGCCGGCCGAAACATAGTCATCGACGTTTACTCCGGCAGCGTGCATATAGTCGACGATCTCGCGTACGATCTCATCGCTCTTTTTGAGGGCTCGGACAGGGACGCCTGCCTTCGCGCGGCGGCCGAAAAGCACCCGTCGGCTTCCCCGGAGGACGTCGCCGAATGTTATGATCAGATAGCCGCTCTCAAAAAAAGCGGACGTCTCTTTGCCCCCGACGTCTTTCAGGACCTTCCCGATCCGAGAGCGGACGGCATCGTCAAGGCGCTGTGCCTGCACGTCGCCCATTGCTGCAATCTGCAGTGCTCCTACTGCTTTGCCGGTCAGGGGCGCTACAGAGGCAAGAGCGCGCTCATGAGCTATGAGGTCGGGAAGCAGGCCCTGGATTTCCTCGCTGCCTCCTCCGGAGACCGCAGGAATCTCGAGGTCGATTTTTTCGGCGGCGAGCCTCTGATGAACTTCGACGTGGTCAAACGCCTTACCGAATACGCCCGCGGCCTTGAAAAGACGAGCGGCAAGGTCTTTCGCTTTACCCTTACCACCAACGGCATGCTCATCGACGACGACGTCATCGACTTCGTCAGGCGGGAAATGAGCAACGTCGTGCTCAGCCTTGACGGACGCCGCGAGGTGCACGACCGCTTCCGCGTCGACTCCGAGGGCCGCGGCAGCTGGGAGCGCATCGTACCGAAATTCCAAAAGCTCGTATCCGCCATGGAAGGAAAGAGCTACTATATCCGCGGCACCTTCACCCACCACAACCCCGATTTTCTCGAGGATATCCGGCAGATGCTCGACCTCGGCTTCACGCGGCTGAGCATGGAGCCCGTCGTATGCTCTCCCGACGATCCCTCCGCGCTGACCTACGACGATCTGCCCACGGTCATGGAGCAGTATGAAAAGCTTGCCCTGCTCATGCTGGAGCGTCGCCGTGAGGGCCGTCCGTTCATATTCTATCATTATATGCTGGACCTGGCCGGAGGTCCCTGCATCTACAAGCGCGTTTCCGGCTGCGGCTCCGGCTCGGAATACATGGCCGTGACCCCTTCGGGCGAGCTTTATCCCTGCCATCAGTTCGTGGGCGACGAGCGTTTCAGGATGGGCGACGTCCGCAGCGGCGTGACAAACGCGGACATACGCCGCGAATTTGCCTCCTGCAGCGTCTATTCCCGTCCCGAATGCGCCGACTGCTGGGCCAAGCTCTACTGCTCCGGCGGCTGCGCGGCGAACGCGTGGCGGGCAAGCGGCTCGATCCGCGGAGTATACGCCTACGGCTGCGAGCTTTTCCGCAAGCGCATCGAATGCGCCGTGGCTCTCGCCGCGGCGGAGCAGCTGTCCGAAGCATGAATACTCCGATAAACGATCTCATACTCTCCTATGCGGGCAGCTCTCCCGCCCGCTTCCATATGCCCGGCCACAAGGGCAGACCGCTGCCCGGCGCGGAGGCCTGCGACATAACGGAGTTTGACGGGGCCGACGAGCTGTACCGCGCGCGGGGAGTGATAGCCGAGAGCGAGGAAAACGCGGGCCGTCTTTTCGGCTGCAGGACGTTTTATTCCGCCGAGGGCTCGTCGCTGTGCATACGCGCCATGCTTTATCTTACGGCGATGGACGCGGCAGCGAAGGGCCGCGGCAGGGCGCGCATCCTCGCCGGACGCAACGCGCACAAGACTTTTATCAACACCGCCGCCATGCTCGGCATCGACGTGGACTGGATACGTCCCGAAAACGAAGGCAGCCTGTTTTCCTGCGGCGTCACGGCTCAGACGCTTGAGGCGGCTCTGTCCTCCGCGCCGTATAAGCCGGACGCCGTTTACCTTACCTCTCCCGATTATCTCGGGAATATCCTCGACGTTTCCCCGCTCTCGGAGCTCTGCGCCGGGAACGGCATACTGCTGCTCGTCGACTGCGCCCACGGCGCGTATCTGAGATTTCTCACCCGCTCCCTTTATCCCACCGACCTCGGAGCGGATATGTGCTGTTCCTCGGCGCACAAGACCCTGCCCGTGCTTACCGGCGGAGCCTATCTCCATCTGTCTCCGCGCCTGCCCGGTTTTTTTGCCCGGCGCGCCGAGGAGGCCATGGCGTTCTTCGGCTCTACGAGTCCGTCTTATCTGATACTGCGGTCTCTCGATCTCGCCAATCCCTATCTCGAGACCTTTTCCGACCGTCTCGCGGCTTTCCTCCCCCGCGCGGAATCGCTGAAAAAGCGGCTGGCGCAGGCCGGATGGACGCTCGCCGGGGACGAGCCCATGAAGCTGACCGTCCTGACAAAGCCCCGCGGCTATACCGGCTCAGAGCTTGCCGCGTACATGAAAAGCCGCGGCGTGATATGCGAGTTTTACGACCCCGATACCGCGGTATTCATGCTGTCGTGCCAAAACAGCGGCGAAGAGCTCTCGCGCCTTGAATCCGCGTTCCTGTCGGCCGAAGAACGACCTCCGCTCTCCGGCTCCCCTCCCCGGTTCATACTTCCCGAAAGGGCGATGAGCGCGAGGGAGGCCCTCTTTTCCGACAGCGAGACCCTTCCCGTGCGCAGCTGCCTCGGGCGCGTGCTCAGCTCCGCCTGCGTCAGCTGCCCTCCCGCGGTCCCCATAGTCACCTGCGGGGAGATCATCGGCGAAAACAGCATCGAATGCCTGGAATACTACGGCACGGAAGAGTGCCGGGTAGTCAGCCGGGCGGCGCAAAACAGCCCGTGAAACCGGGCCGGAATATATTTGGGAGCATTGAAATGATACAGCTTACAATGAATATCGACGACATCAACTACGAGCGCGCCGCGGAGCTCATTCTGCCCGCTCTGCTCAGTCAGTCCGACAGCGGCGGAGAGAGGCCGCTCTGGGCCCGTTTTCTTTCCAATTCACCCGAGCTCGGGACAAGCGCGGCCAGGGCTGTCCTCGCGGGAATGTCCGAGGACAGGAAAAACGAACTGCTGGCAATGTACATCAACAGGAACAAAGAAAAGATTGCCGGGCTGCTTTCGGACATGGCCCTCGGCAAAGGGATAGAGCTGAAAATATCCTCCGTCGGCGCGAAAAGCATTCCCGAAGCATGATACCTGCAGGAGCATGATATGGTAATATTCAAAAACGGCAAAGCGGCTATGCTGTATTTCTCTCCCGACTGCGCCGACGCCGCGGGGCTGAGGCTCGCCGCCGAGTCCTTCGCCGGAGACGTGGA
>DBWE01000200.1:0-171 GCA_002308315.1 Clostridiales bacterium UBA1246
CGGCAAGCGCCCCCTGCTCGTCGCCTGCGACGTATACAGGCCCGCCGCCATAAAGCAGCTTGAGACCGTCGGCGAGCAGACGGGCGTCCCCGTATTCCAGATGGGCGCCGGCGACCCGGTCAATATAGCCCGCGCCTCCGTGGAGCACGCCCGCAAGCACGGGAACGACGT
>DBWE01000200.1:276-2738 GCA_002308315.1 Clostridiales bacterium UBA1246
GGCCAGGACGCGGTCAACGCCGCCAAGGCCTTTGACGACGCTCTCGGCATAGACAGCATATTCCTCTCCAAGCTCGACGGCGACGCGAGGGGCGGCGCCGCCCTTTCGGTGAGAGCGGTGACCGGCAAGCCGATAAAATATACCGGCGTCGGCGAAAAGCTGGACGGCATCGAGCCCTTCCACCCCGACCGTATGGCTTCGCGCATACTCGGCATGGGCGATATACTCACGCTCATAGAAAAGGCCGAGCAGTCCTTCGACGAAAAGAAATCCATGCAGCTCGCCGAAAAGCTGATGAGCAGCCGTTTCACGCTGGCGGATTATTACGATCAGCTCGTGTCCCTGCGTTCCATGGGCTCGCTCCAGGACATTGCCGGCATGATACCGGGGGTGGACTCCAAGGCTCTCGCCGGGGCCACCATAGACGAAAAGGCCCTGTCCCGCACCGAGGCGATCATCCTTTCGATGACGCCCGACGAGCGGAACAACCCCTCTCTCCTCAACAGCAGCCGAAAAAAGCGCATCGCCGCGGGCTGCGGGCTGCAGGTAGTAGACGTCAACCGTCTGCTGAAGCAGTACGAAATGATGCAGAACATGGCAAAGCAGATGGGCGGCAAGGCCTTCAAAAAGGGTTTTCGCGGCAAGAAGGGCAAGGGCCTGTTCGGTTTTTGAAACACGTCGGTCAAAGTGATAAACTTTTTCCATATAAAATCAGGTTTGGAGGTGAACCTTAATGGTCAAGATCAGACTTCGCAGGATGGGAGCCAAGAAGCGTCCTTATTACAGAATAGTCGTCTCCGACTCCCGCGCTCCCCGCGACGGCGCTTTTATCGAGGAAATCGGCACCTACGATCCCCTTACCGAAAATTCCGAAATCACCGTCAATGCGGAAAGCGCCAGGAAATGGATAAGCAACGGCGCGCAGCCCACCGATACCGTCAAGAGACTGTTCAAGAAAGCCGGTATTATCTGAGGCTCCGTTGAAAGGATTTTTCGTTAATGAAAGAGCTGTTACTTTACATCGCGCAAAATCTTGTCGATAATCCCGATCAGGTCAGCGTGACCGAGCAGGAAAACGAGGACGAGCTCATCCTTTCCCTTCGCGTTGCCGACGGAGACATGGGCAAGGTCATAGGCAGACAGGGCAGGATCGCGAAAGAGATCCGGGTCCTCGTCAAATCGCTGGCACAGCGCAGCGGCAAGAAGGTCTCGGTCGAGATAGTCGACTGATCGCAGAAAAAAAGGACCCGCGCATATGCGACGGGTCCTTTCGACTGCAAACAAAGTGTTATTCGAAAAAAGCGAGTGATTATTTATACATACAGCCTCGCAGAGTTCGTGCCCGAAGGCACGAATAAGATGAGATAATTTTTGACGGAAACGCTTTTTTTCGGCAAAAATACATATCACGGAGTGCGCGTGCACGCGCCGCAGGGCGGTGCGCTGTGCGCGAAGCGCAGTGCATTCCTTTCGTCGATAAAGCCCCATGGGCTTTGTCGACGATTTGAAAGGACCCGCGCACGCGCGACGGGTCCTTTCTTCATATCGGGAGCTCAGATGAAAAAAAGATTTCTTGAAACCGGAAAAATAACGAACACCCACGGCGTCCGCGGCGAGGTCAAGCTTCAGCCCTGGGCGGACGGGCCCGAGTCCATCCTCGAAATAAGGCGGCTGTTCATAGACGAGCGGCCCTATAAGGTCAGCCGCGCCCGCGTTCAGGGCAATACGGTCATCCTCAAGCTCGACGGCGTGGACGACGTCAACGCCGCCATGCTTTTGAAAAACAAGACCGTTTTCCTCGACCGCTGCGACGTAAAGCTGGAGGACGGCGCGTGGTTCATACAGGACGCCATAGGTCTGCCCGTGTATGACGAGGCCTCCGGAGCCGAGATCGGCGTTCTGGAGGACGTCATGGACTATCCCGCGGGCCGCATATATTCCGTAAGGGGCGAAAAGGAGCATCTCATCCCCGAAAAGGGCGGCTTTATCCGCTCCGTCGACGTCGACGGGGGCCGCATCACCGTCCGTCTTATAGAGGGAATGTAGGAGGAGCGCGCCATGGTAACGATGCATATTTATATCCTCACGCTCTTCCCCGACGAGATAAACGCCGTGATGCGCAGCAGCATAATAGGCCGCGCGCAGGAAAACGACATAGTAAAGATAGAATGCCGTCAGATACGCGACTATACCCTCAACCGTCAAAAGCAGGTGGACGATCATCCTTACGGCGGCGGCATGGGCATGCTGATGCAGGTACAGCCGCTGTACGACTGCTGGGACGCCGTCTGCCGCGACGAGGGCCGCCGCCTGCACACGGTGTACATGTCCCCCCAGGGCAAGCCCTTCACTCAGGCGGACGCGGTCAGGCTGAAAAGGGACTATGACAGCTTCATCATAGTCTGCGGGCATTACGAGGGCGTGGACGAACGGTTCATCGAAGAGTGCGTGGACGAGGAGAT
>DBWE01000101.1:0-4167 GCA_002308315.1 Clostridiales bacterium UBA1246
TTGATGATCCAGTCGTCGCCGTCACGCACGGCGCTGGTCACCACGCCGCCCGCGTCGGAGCCGGCGCCCGGCTCGGTAAGCGCGAAGCAGGGATACTTTTCGCCGCGGGCCACGGGGCCGAGGTATTTTTCAAGCTGCTCGGGAGTGCCGGCCAGCATGAGCGGGCCGCTGCCGAGGCTGTTGGCGCCGCTGACGTAGATGGAGGATACCATGCTTACGCGGGCGATCTGCTCGATGGTGAGGACGTAGGCGAGAGTGTCGCCGCCCTGGCCGCCGAGCTCCTTCGGCGCCTTGATGCCGAAAAATCCGTACTTCGCGAATTTCTCGAGAAGCTCCTGGGGGTAGTTGCCGGTCTGGTCGATTTCATCCTGAAGCTCAGAGGGGATCTCGGCCTCGGCAAAATCCTTGGCCAGCTTCTGGATGAGCTGGTACTTTTCCGATAAAACCATTTAGTCTTTCGACTCCTTTCTGTACATTGCCTGTATGTAAATATTATATTTTCATACCGCACACTATCTCAGTAATAGTACCATATCGACATTTTAATTGCAACACAAAATATGAGCGCATACTTGAAAAAAACCTGTTGAAAATGCTATAATTCCACGGGAAAAAGGAAGGGAGGGACGGCGTTGACCGCGGTGATACTCGCAGGAGGAAAAAGCAGGCGGATGGGACGGGACAAGCTGCGTCTCAGTCTCGGCGGAGAGACCATGCTCGCCCGCGCCGTGAGGCGCTTCGGCGAGGCTTTCGACAGGGTGGTGGTTTCCGTCGGAGAGAAGGGGACGGACGACGTCGTTTCCGCCGAATGGGTCGCGGACGTCTTTCCCGGCTGCGGGCCGATGGCGGGGCTGCACGCGGCGCTTAGGTACTGCGGAGAGGATGTTTTTCTCACCGCGGCGGACATGCCCTTTGCCGATCCCGCGGCCGCCCGGCTCATAGCGGAGAAGTGCGGCGACGCCGACGCCTGCATAATGACCGACGAAAGCGGCAGGCCGGAGCCGCTGTTTTCGTTTTACCGCATCGCGGCGCTGCCGTGGGCGGAAAAGGCGCTGCGCGAGGGGCGCAGGAGCATGCGCGAGCTTTTCGCGGACCTGAGGATAAGGACCGTCGGACCGGACAGCCTGGGCGGGCTGTGGTCTGACAGACTGCTGGTCAATGTGAACGATCCCGCCGAATATGAGAGAATTTGTCTTGAATTGGATCGGGATAAGTGATATCATACCTATATAAACCACTGAAAGGAAGCGTTACCATGAGCTACAAGGTCACCTACAGAAACGAAGCTGTCAAATATCAGGCCCCCGGCCATTTCGACGTACTCACCACCCGTCTGCACAATCCCGCGGACGTGAACGGCGGCACCATAGTCAACGGCCTGTCGCATTTTCTCCCCGGCGGAGGAGCGGAGGTCGCCCCGGCCAATTTCGAGATGATATACTACATAATCTCCGGAGAGATGACCGTGGAGATGTATGACGACCAGGACAAGGCCGCCAAGTACGTTCTGCACGCCGGAGACTCCGTGCATTTCGGCAAGGGCACGAAGCGCGGCTGCCTCAACACCGGCACCGAGAGCGCGCAGATGCTTACGATAATGATCAAGCCCGCGCAGTAAGGGCATTTCAAAAGAACGCTTATAACGGCATACGGCGATCGGGGGGGACGTTTATCGCCCCCCCTGATCATTGAACAGAGAAAAACGGAGGAAAGCTGAATGGCTGATTTCCTTGTTTTTGAAAGGACCGTATATACCCGGCAGCTTGACAGGCGCATGTTCAACTTCTGCCTAATCAGAAAGCCGGGTCTTATATTATACATTTTCGTTCGCCTGGCCGGCGCTTTCCTGGACCTTTTCGGGATAAAGGCCGCGAAGAAGCTCCGCTGGAGCTTTCTGAAAGCCGCGGGAGACCTGCCGGCGCGTTTCTGGCAGAAGAACGCGCGGCGTCTGCCGCGCCTGTTCCTCGACGGGGAGCGCGTATGGCTTACGGCATACCCCGCCGAGGCGGTGAGCCCCCTCGCGGAGATGACCGGTACCGCGCTTTACTCCGGGGACGACTGGCAGGAGCTTTACGGAGAGGCCTATTGGCAGCATGAGCCCATGCTCATAGCCGACGCGTATCCGCCGAAGATAAAAAGCGAGACGGATACGGTATACATATACCGCGGCAGGGCCGTGCGCTCGGAGAAAGAGTTTATCGCGCGCAAATGCCTCGTGGGTATATATACCTTCCTGGTCCTGCTGGCGGCGGGCGTGGGCCTGGGCGCGCTGTGCCTGTATATCGCCGCGGGCAGCTACAGGTTCGAAATGTTCATGAGCTATCTCAGCGTGCCGATGATACCGCTGCTGAACATACTGCCGGTCGTGCTGCTGGTATTTTTCATGTACTTCCTTTTCAACCGCGTGTGGGCCGCCTTCGGAGCCTCGGCGCTGATAACGCTGCTGCTTACGCTGATAAACTATTTCAAGCTGTCGCTGCGCAACGATCCGCTGCTGTTTTCCGATATCGGCTACGCCGCCGAGGGCGGGAAAATGGCATTGGAGAAATACGGCATACAGCCGGATCTGAAGACCGTGACCGCCGTGGGGATCTGCGTCGCCGCGCTGCTGTTCACGATATTTTTCGCCCGGGCGCGGATGCGTTCGGGGCGGCTGAGACTGCTCGGCCTTATCGCCGCGGCGGCGATAGCCGCGGGCTGCTACAAGCCCCTGTACGTCAGCGCAGAGGTTTACCGCGATACTTCGAACAACAAGCTGGTGTCTCAGTGGTCCGCCACGGGGCAGTATATATCCAGAGGATTTATATATCCTTTTATCCACAGTATACAAAGCGCAAAGAAGACCCCGCCGGAGGGCTATTCCCCCAAGCTCGCGGAGGAGATACTTTCGCGCTTCGAATACCGGGACATGCCCGAGGAAAAGAAAGTGAACATCGTGGCGGTCATGCTCGAGGCATACAACGATTTCAGCAAATTCGGCGTGCCGGGACTGTATGACGAGGTCTACGGCCCGCTGCATGAGCTGGAGGAAAAAAGCTACCACGGCGAGCTGATCACCAACATTTTCGCTGGCAATACGGTGGATACGGAATGGTCGTTCCTTACGGGGTACTCCAGGCTTCCGGAGTTCCGAAAGAATACCGAGTCGTACGTGCGTTATCTGCGGGAGCAGGGCTACCGTACCGAGGGAGGACATCCCTGCTACGACTGGTTCTATAACCGCAAAAACGTAAACCGCTACCTCGGCTTCGACGATTATTACTTCTTTGAGAACAAGTACGGGGCGATAAACGGCACCATAATAGGAGACGACCTGTTCTTCCCGGATATCGTCGACATGCTCGAAACGCATCTTGAAAGCTCCGATCAGCCGTATTTCAGCTTCAGCGTGACGTATCAGAACCACGGCCCCTATGATGAGGATATATACTGGTACAGCGGCGATTACGTCATAAACAACGGCTATTCCGACAGCGAAATGAACATGATGCAGAACTATTTCGCCGGCGTCGCGAGCACGTCAAGGAACGTTGCCGAAACCGCCGAGCGCATTTCAGAGCTGGACGAGCCCACGGTGTTCATCGTTTTCGGCGACCACAATCCCTGGATGGGCAACAACAACAGCATGTATACGCGCCTGGGAGTGGATTTCGATTTTACGACCACCGAGGGCTTCTGCAACTATTACTGTACGCCCTATATCATCTACGCAAACGACGCCGCCAAGGAAGCCCTGGGCTTCGATTTCGTCGGCGAGGGGCCGAGGATAAGCCCCTGCTTCCTCATGAACCTGTTTTTCGAGCTGTCCGGTATGGAGGGCAGCGAATATATGCAGCTTGCCGACGATATGATGCACGCCTCGCCCCTGGTGCATATGTATGAGCTTTTCATGGCCGACGGGGAAGTGACGGAAACGCTCGGCGGAAAGGAAAGCGAGCTGTATAAGGAATTCCGCATAGCGCAGTATTACGAGCAGAACAGGATCATCAAGGAATAACGGCTAAGTTGGGGCCGTTGCAAAATGTGAGTTTTGCAGCGGCCCCTAATGATTATTTGATGATATGGTGCTCAGTTCTGCGCGTCCCGGCGGGAAAGACGGTCGCACAGCGTCATTATGCCGAAGAGGAACCAGAATACGAACATGCTGCGGGGATAATACCAGGTGTA
>DBWE01000101.1:4224-6911 GCA_002308315.1 Clostridiales bacterium UBA1246
GGCGCAGAGTCCGGTCGCGCGTCCTTTCGGAGGCGGCGGCCAGGTCCTTCAGCCGTCCCAGAAGGGCGGCGGCGTAGGCAAAAGCCCCGGTAATGCCGATCTCGGCACAGAGCTGCATGTAATTGTTGTGGCTGTGCAGGGCGTAGCGGCCGTCCTCCATGGCGGGCAGGTCGTGCAGGGCCTCAAAGGTGGCGTCCGTGCCGAGACCCACGCCGGTGGTCCAGCGTATTTTGAGCAGACGGCCGAAGGCGGCGTAGATCTGCATGCGGTATCTGCTGGAGGAGTCCTTCATGTTGCCAATGGTGGTAAGGCGCGTGATGATCGTTTCCGGCAGCAGGGGCAGGGCGATCAGGCACAGCGCGGCAAGCATGAGCATGTAGCGCCAGTCGGTGAAAATGATAAAGACCGCCACCGCCGCGATGAGACCTATCCAGCCGGAGCGGGAATAGGTCGCGCCGCAGGAAATGAGCGTAATGACCAGCACCGCCGCGCAGAAGACGCGCTCGCGCGCGCTTCGGGCGCTGATGAACAGGGCAAGGGCGAAGGGCAGGAGCATTACGATGAAGGTGCAGTAGTTGTTGGGATTGCTGAAGAACGAGTAAATGCGCCCGGTGATGCCGGTGTTTATGGAGGCGTCGAGCTGATAGGCCAGGTACTCCACGCCCGTTATCGCCTGCCAGCAGCCGTAAAGGGAGGATATCAGCAGTCCGACGAGAACGATATAGAGCATGGTCCGAAGCTGCTTCACGTTTTCGACCGAGCCCGTTACGGTCACAGCGGTAAGAGCGCAGGCCAGATGGAAAACGAAAAAGCGCAGGCTCAGCCCGCGGTGCTCCGAGAATATGAGCGCCAGAGCGACGCAGAAAAGGAAGACGAGGTACATCGGGCTGAGCCGGTCCGCGTCTATGAAAGCGGCGCGGCGCCGGGGGATAGCCCAGAAATAATACAGCGCGAATACCGCTGCGGCGCCGGCGGCGCCGTAAAGATTGTTCCACAGCTCGTACGGGATGCACAGCATGAGCATGAAAACAAGGCCGAGTATTATATGCCGCCTGTCGGCGAGCGCGTCGAGACAGTGCGCCGTAAAGCAGCGCTCACGCTTTCCGCGTTCCCGGCATACGAGGCCGAGTCCGCGCGGGATCAGATCGGCAAGCAGCCCGGTAAGCCGGTGCAGCATGCTCGCGCGCCAGCGGCGCAGCCATGCGCCGTCCCGTGTCAGCAGGGCGTATACCGCGCTCGAACGCACGCAGCAGGAAAAGCGCGCGGTGAAGCCGGACCACACCCGCCCCGTAAGTCCGGAGCGGAACAGGCGCGCGATATTGAAAAGAACGTATTGAACGAAGCTTTGCTTTACTGCCTGCAAGATATCATTCTCCTTTGTACAGCGCCAGCACCCTGCGGGCGGCGTCGTGTATGTCGTAATCGCTCTCGGCGCTGCGCCTCGCGCCCTCGCCGAAGCGCCTGAGCAGCTCGGGATCGTCCATCAGCTTCGTAACGGCGGAGGCCATGGCGGCGGTGTCGCCGTAATCGACCATGAGCCCGCAGTCGTGCGCGTCGGTCACTATATCGGTCATCCCGCCGGTCCTCGTGGCTATCACCGGGGTGGAGGCAGCCATGGACTCGAGCAGAAGGAAGGACAGAGTCTCACTCTCCGAGGGACATACCGTCACGTCGGCGGCGGCGTACAGGTCGGGCATATCGTCACGGTGGCCGGTGAATATCACCTTGTCCCGCAGCCCGAGAGAGCGGCAGTATTTCTCCGTATCCTCCGCAAGCTCGCCTTCTCCGGCGAGTATCAGGCGGAAGCTGCGGTCCTTGATAAGGGCGAGAGAGTCCAGAAGGAAGCGGTGCCCCTTGCCGGCGGTTATCCTCGCGGCGAAGAGCAGGGCGAAAACGCCCCGGTCTATCCCGAGCTCCCGGCGCACGGCCACGCGGTCGCCGGACTCCCACAGGTCGAGGTCGACGGCGTTGGGTATCAGCGAGATCTTACCCGCGGGATTGCCGTTGGCGGCAAGTCTGTCGCGCCCCGCGGTGCAGTTGGCGATAAGGCGGTACTGCAGAGGGGAGAGCAGGCGGTTGCTCATGCGCACGGGCAGAGGGTTTTCGGTAAGGATATGGTAGGTATAAATGACGCGCGGACGGGAATAAAAGAGCTTGGACAGCTGTGCTATGCAGTTTTCGCGCAGATAGTGGGTATGCACGGCGTCGATATCCCATTCGCGGCAGAGCTTTGCGAGCGTACGGGCCGCGGAAATATCATAGGGTCCGCTCATGGAGAGCCTGCGGCAGGGTATCCCCCTGCGCTGCATCCACTCCAGCAGCGGGCCGGGTTCGTTGCAGACGAAAAAAGGATTTATGCCTTCCGGACTGAGCTCTTCGACAAGGGTCTGTATGTATCGCTCGCTGCCTCCGCGTCCGGCATAATTGAGCAGATAGAGCACATTTACCATCCGTGCGTCTCCTTAGTATTGTATATCATCCGGATTATAGCATATCACCCGGCGCGGATGCAATAAAATGATGAACGGCGTCCGCCCGCGGGAAGTGAAAGATTTGAAATTTGTCATTGACAAACCGGGTCAAGTTTGCTATTATGTCTTTCGCTGATGTTAAGCATCACTGGTGTTACGGGCTGGTGTAGCTCAGTCGGTAGAGCAGCTGATTTGTAATCAGCAGGTCGGGGGTTC
>DBWE01000101.1:6967-7091 GCA_002308315.1 Clostridiales bacterium UBA1246
GCGAAAACTGCGTATCGCTTCGTTGCGCCTCCTCTTCGCGACACAAACGCTTCGCCGCTTTGCGTCGCGATAAACGGGGGAACAAGGTATAATTTAATATGCGGGGGTGTTCCCGAGTGGCCAA
>DBWE01000058.1:0-428 GCA_002308315.1 Clostridiales bacterium UBA1246
GCGCCCAAAAACCATATGCAGGTGCTTACCGACGAGGAACTGAATATAGTCTTTGAATACCTCACCTTCCACAATCAGATAGAGTCTCTCGACACGGTCTTTGCCGAGGCGGCTCAGCCCTCTCCGGCTGCCGCCGCGCCGGCCGAAGGCGACCGGAAGGTCCCCGAAGCCGAGGAGAAAAAGGACGGAGCCGCGGCCCCCGGGAGCGACGGGGCTCCTCAGGCGGAGGGACAGCCCCGGGCCGTGAAGCCCGCGGGCGGTGCGCAGGGCGGCGCTCCCGCCCAGAGCCCCCGTCCCCAGGGCGGAGCGCAGGCTCAGCAGAAGCCTCAGCAGCAGCCCGCCGCCAAGCAGCCTCCTCAGCAGCAGGCGCAGCGCCAGGGCTCCGAGGGCAGCAAGGTGCCTCAGAAGAGGGTCATCGACACCCGCGG
>DBWE01000058.1:558-7255 GCA_002308315.1 Clostridiales bacterium UBA1246
AGATGCAGAAGCTCCAGCTGGAGATCGCGAAAAAGGCTCCTCTGAAGGTGGAGATACCCGACGAGATCTCCGTGGGCGAGCTGGCCTCGCGCATGAAGAAGACGGGCGCCGAGGTCGTCCGCACGCTGATAAAGATGAAGGTCATGGCCTCGCTGTCGGATATCATCGACTACGACACCGCGGCGCTGGTGGCCATGGAGCTGGGCTGCAAGGTAGAGCACGAGGTGGTCATGTCCATAGAGGAACGGCTCATCGACGTGCACGAGGACCTGGAGTCCGAGCTGCTTCCCCGCAGTCCGGTGGTGGTCGTTATGGGCCACGTCGACCACGGCAAGACCTCTCTGCTCGACAAGATAAGACACGCTCACGTGGCCGAGGGCGAGGCCGGCGGCATAACGCAGCACATAGGCGCGTACCAGGTCGAGATAGGCGACAAGGTCATCACCTTCCTCGACACCCCGGGCCACGAGGCCTTCACCTCCATGCGCGCCCGAGGCGCGATGATAACGGATATCGCCATTCTGGTCGTGGCCGCGGACGACGGCATCATGCCGCAGACCGCCGAGGCCATCAACCACGCCAAGGCCGCCGACATACCCATAGTCGTCGCCATCAACAAAATGGATAAGCCGGGAGCCAATCCCGACAGGATAAAGCAGCAGCTCACGGAATACGACCTGCTCAGCGAGGACTGGGGCGGAGACACCATAGTCTGCGAGATCTCCGCGCGTACCGGAGCCGGAATAGACAATCTGCTCGAAATGGTGGCCCTCACCGCGGAAATGCGCGAGCTCAAGGCCAACCCGAACCGCCTTGCCCGCGGCACCGTCATCGAGGCGAGGCTGGACAAGGGCCGCGGTCCCGTGGCCACGGTGCTGGTGCAGAACGGCACGCTCAGATCGGGCGATATCATGATAGCCGGCACCGCGGTGGGCAGGGTCCGCACGCTGATAAACGACAAGGGCATGCGCCTGACCGAGGCCGGTCCCTCCGTGCCGGTGGAGATCACCGGTCTGTCCGAGACTCCGGGCGCGGGCGACGTGTTCAACATCGTCGAGGACGAGCGCATGGCGAGAGAGCTCGTCGACCAGCGCAAGGAGGAAAAGAAGAACTCCACCGTCGGCAAAAGCCGCAAGGTCTCTCTGGACGACCTGTTCGCCCAGATCAAGGAGGGCGAGCTGAAGGAGCTCACGCTGATAGTCAAGGCCGACGTTCAGGGCTCCGTGGAGGCCGTGAAGTCCTCGCTTGAAAAGCTCAGCAACGACGAGGTCCGCGTGCGCGTGATACACGGCGCCGTCGGCGCGATAACCGAGAGCGACATCATGCTTGCCGCCACCTCCAACGCGATTATCGTGGGCTTCAACGTGCGTCCCGACGCTACCGCCAGGGAAAGCGCGGCGCGCGCCGGAGTGGATATGCGCATGTACCGCGTCATCTACGAATGCATCAGCGAGATAGAGTCCGCCATGAAGGGCATGCTGGCGCCGCAGTTCAAGGAAAACCTCATCGGCCATGCCGAGGTGCGCCAGACGTATCACGCCTCCAAGGTCGGCACCATCGCCGGCTGCTACGTGACCGACGGCGTTATACAGCGTTCCGCCGGGGTGCGCGTGATACGCGACGGCATAGTTGTGCACGAGGGCCAGCTCGCCTCCCTGCGCCGCTTCAAGGACGACGTCAAGGAGGTCGCCACCGGCTACGAATGCGGCATCTCCATCGAAAAATTCAACGACATCAAGGAAGGCGACGTTTTCGAGGCCTTCGTCATGGAACAGATCCGGCTGTGATCGTCATAGGCGAAGAGAGTTGAACCTCTGCCGCCTATACAGGGGGAGGGCAAGTTTACTGTCCTCCCCCGATTGCAGGGCGGCATTTTCTTCCCGCCGGATCTCCGACGGACAGCGCCCTGCTTCTCTTTATAATTATTTAAATGTTGCGAGGTAACAATGAAGCAGCGTCTTACAGTCGCCGTGATCGGCGTGCCTTTGGTGTTTGTCGTGCTCGTGCTCCTGCCCCCCTTCGCCGCGGCGATATACTGCTGCGCGATAAGCGTGGTGGGCGTGCACGAAATGTTCTGCGCCGCGGGCGCGGAAAAGCGCTTCGCCGCCATGGCCCTGTGCTGCGTCTCCGCGGCGGCGATACAGCTGTGCGCCCTGCTTTGGGGGTTCGCCGCGGCCTTTACCGTGCTGCTGCCGTTTGCGCTTCTTCTTTTCCTGATATGGGTAGCATATTATGAAAAGGGCGTCGACTTCGGCTTTACCGCCTTCGGCGCGGCCTTTTTCTGCGGCTTCGCGGTACCGGTCGGCATGTCCGCCATGGTGCTGCTGCGAAACCGCGGCGGCGGCAATCTGCTCGTGCTGATGCCGGTCGTGGCGACCTTCATAGGCGACTCGGGCGCGTATTTTGCCGGCAGGGCCTTCGGCAGGCGCAAAATGTCCCCGCGCACCAGCCCCAACAAGACCGTGGCGGGGCTCGTGGGCGGGCTTGTATGCTCCGCGCTGTTCATGACGGTGCTGGGGCTCGTGATGCGGCGCTTCGGCACGGATATCCCGCTGTGGATGACCGCGCTGATCGGGCTGATATCCGGCGCGGCGGCTCAGCTGGGCGACCTTGCCTTTTCCGTCATCAAGCGCTGCTTCGGAATAAAGGACTACGGCAGGCTCCTTCCGGGACACGGCGGAGCCTACGACAGATTTGACAGCACGACCTTCGCCGCGCCCACGGTGCTTGCCCTGCTGTATATCATGGGGGTGCTGTGATGCTTACGGTACTCGGCAGCACGGGCTCGATAGGCCGTCAGACGCTCGAGGTCGCCTCCTCTCTCGGAATTCCGGTCTGCGCTCTCGCGGCCGGGAGCAGCGTAAAGCTCATGGAGGAGCAGTGCCGCGCCTTTTCGCCGCGGCTGGCGGTGATGTACGACGAAAACGCGGCCCGCGCCCTGAAAACGGCGCTGGCCGATACGGATATACGCGTCGCCTCGGGCATGGCCGGGCTTATCGAAGCCGCCTCTCTGCCCCGGGCCTCCGCGGTGCTCGCGGCGATGTCCGGCGCGATAGGGCTGCGGCCCGCCCTGGCGGCCATAGAGGCCGGCAAGCGGCTCGCCCTGGCGAACAAGGAAACTCTGGTCTGCGCCGGAGAGCTGGTCATGGCAGCCGCGGAAAAGCGCGGGACCGAGATCCTGCCGGTGGACTCCGAGCACAGCGCGCTGTTTCAGTGCCTGCAGGCCGGGGGGGACGCCGAAGAGCTCATCATCACCGCTTCCGGCGGGCCCTTTTTGGGCTATACCGCACGGCAGCTCGAAAACGTGACCGTCGCGGACGCGCTGAAGCATCCCAACTGGTCCATGGGCGCCAAGATCACCGTGGACAGCGCCACCATGATGAACAAGGGTCTGGAGTTCATCGAGGCCATGCGGCTGTTCCGCATGCCCGCGGATAAAATAAGCATTTTGGTGCATCCTCAGAGTATAGTCCATTCCATGGTGCGCTTTGCCGACGGCGCGGTCATCGCGCAGCTGGGCACGCCCGACATGCGCCTGCCCATACAGCTCGCGCTGACCTGGCCGGAGCGTGTGAAAAGCCTCGCCCCGTCCCTCGATCTCACCCGCACTCCGCCGCTGACCTTCCTCGAGCCGGATACCGCCGCCTTCCCCTGTCTCGCCCTCGCCCTCGGCGCGGCGCGCTCCGGCGGGGCGGACTGCGCCGTGCTCAACGCGGCCAACGAAACGGCGGTACACGCCTTTCTGCGCGGCGAGATCAAATTCACCCGCATCCCCGCCGTCGTGGAAGCGGCGCTCACCGCGCTCGGAGGCATGAAGGCCGACACCCTCGACGACATACTCTCCGCCGACGCGGCTGCAAGGAGGTTTGCTGAAGATTGTATATAGCAATTGCGATAATCGCCTTCGGTATACTCATAGGCGTACATGAGCTGGGCCATTTCGTCACGGCAAAGCTCTTCAACATAAAGGTCAACGAGTTTTCCCTCGGCATGGGCCCGACCGTATTCAAAAAGCAGCGCGGCGAGACTCTTTATTCCCTGCGCTGCCTTCCCATAGGCGGCTTCTGCGCCATAGAGGGCGAGGACGGCGACAGCGAAGAAGAGTGCGCGTTTACCGCAAAGCCGATATGGATGCGCACCGTCGTACTGCTCGCGGGCTCCCTTTCCAACTTCATCATAGGCTTCATCATAGCCCTTGTACTGAATATCATCGCTCCCTACGCCACGCCCCCGGTGATAACCGGCTTTATGGACGGCTTTCCCCTGCAGGGCGAAAGCGGGCTGGTGGAAGGCGACCGCATCGTGTCCCTGGGCGGACGGCATATAAATACCTACAACGAGTTCACGCTGTTTCTCAGCCTTGAAAACAACCGGCCGGTGGATCTGACCGTGCGGAGGGACGGCAGGCTCGTCGAACTCACGGATCTGCCGCTGATACTGAGGGATTATACCGACGAAAACGGCAATACGGTCAGCCGCTACGGGCTGTTTTTCAGCAGCGAAAAGCTCGATCTGCCGGGGATAATAAAAAACACCTGGTACGACTGCATGTATTTCGTCAAGCTGGTGCGTTACAGTCTCGGCGCGCTGATCAACGGCACGGCCGGGCTAAAGGATCTTTCCGGACCCGTCGGCGTGGTCTCGGCGATAAACGACGTGGGCCGGCAGGCGTCCGGCGTCGGCGCGGGACTGCTGCAGGTGTTCTACTTCATATCGTTCATCGCCGTGAACCTCGCGCTGATGAACATGCTGCCTCTGCCCGCGCTGGACGGCGGCAGGATATTCTTCATGTTCGTTTTCGCCCTGATAGAGCTGATAATACGCCGCCGGCCCGACCGGCGCATAGAGGGCTATATCCACGCGGCGGGGCTCGTACTGCTGCTGGGACTGATGGCCTACGTCATGCTCAACGACATCATAAAGCTGTTTTAGGCGGGAGGCGGAGCAATGGCCGGACAGATCACCGTCGGCGGCGTCGCGATAGGCGCGGGCGCGCCCGTCAGCGTGCAGTCCATGTGCAATACCAAAACCGAGGATATCCCGGCGACCGTGGCGCAGATAAAGCGCCTGGCGGAGGCGGGCTGTCAGATAGTGCGTCTGGCCGTGCCGTCGGCTGAGGCGGCCGCCGCCCTTGGGGCGATACGCGAGCAGTCGCCCGTCCCCCTCGTCGCCGACATCCATTTTGACTACCGTCTCGCTCTCACGGCCGCCGAGGCCGGGATCGACAAGATACGCATAAATCCCGGCAATATCGGCTCCGAGGACGGAGTCAGGGCGGTCGCGAAGGCCTGCCTCTCGCGGCACATCCCGATACGCATAGGTGTCAACGGAGGCTCTCTTGAGAAGCATCTGCTCGAAAAGTACGGATCTCCCGCTCCGGAGGCACTTTTCGAGTCGGCCATGGGACACCTTAAACTGCTCGAAAGATACGGCTTCGATGAGGTAGTGATCTCGGTAAAGTCATCCGACGTCATGAAGACGGTCGAGGCCAACAGATACATTTCCGAAAACTGCGATTTCCCGCTGCACATCGGCGTGACCGAGGCCGGAGGAAAGAGGCAGGGAATAATAAAGAACGCCGCCGCCCTCGGGGCGCTGATATCATCCGGGATCGGCGACACCGTCAGGATATCGCTGACCGACGACCCGCTCGAAGAGGTTCGCGCGGCGAAGGATATACTCCGGTCGCTGGGATGCCCCGGTCACTCCGGGCTCGAGATCGTCTCGTGCCCCACGTGCGGCCGGACCGGTATCGACCTCGTGCGGCTCGTGTCCGAACTCGAGGCGGCCGTCGACCGCGAGGGCCTGCGCGACGTCCCCTGCAGGGTGGCAGTGATGGGCTGCGCCGTGAACGGCCCGGGAGAGGCGCGGGAGGCCGACTTCGGCGTCGCGGGCGGAAAGGGAGAGGCGCTCTTCTTCGAGCACGGGCAGATCATGGGAAAGATCCCGGAGGACGGCATCGTGCCGTTCATCACTGACTGCCTCATCAGCAGAAAAGAGAAAATGTGACATGAGCGAAGTCGACGAGAGACAAAAGCAGGCAGCGCCGCAGCCGCAGAGGCCAAAAAAGAGTCTTAATGATCTGTTTTCAAAATACAGTCCGGACCCCGAGTCGAGACTGCTCTTTGACTGCGCATCCTGCTATACCGTTGCAAGGTCGAACATTAATCCCGGTCTCTACGAGGTCACCGTATCGCTCCCCCGGTTATTCGACACGAAGATCTTCAGCCGGATAGAAAACGGGATAAAGAGCGCCTACGGCGGGAAGTACGCCGTCAGGCTCGTTCCCTCGTACGGCGCATCTCTCTTCAGCCCCGACAGCCTTGATCTGCTTATCTCCGACGCTCACGCGAGGATGCTCCTGCCCGCGGGTTTTTTCGACAAGTACAATATCGTCGAGAACGATTCCGACGACTACACTGTCGAGATCCCCTTCGGGACCGGAGGTATCGATTTTCTTGCCAAGAGGAACGCCGAATCAAAGATCGAAGAGCTCGTTAAGAGAGAGTTCTCAACGGAGATCAGGGTGACGATTGCCGAGATGGCGGACTACGTGCCGTATTCGGAGACCGAGGAGGGCCGCGAGTTCTACCGCTCGATCGAACAGAGCTGCCGCGAATCCCTCGAGGAATACGGCAGGGAAGAGCCCGAAGAGGCCCCGGACGTCGGCGAAGCCGCCGAAGAAGTCGGTGCCGCG
>DBWE01000069.1:0-220 GCA_002308315.1 Clostridiales bacterium UBA1246
CGAGGGGCCGCTTGACTTTTTCGGGTGCGTCACATATGATAACTACGATGCGGGCACGTCCCCTCAATACCGGCGGCCGCCCCGAGGCGCGCAGCCGAAAAGAAAAGGATCGAGAAATATGGACAGCAAAACGCGTACAGGTATATTTGCGCTCGTGCTCGCGCTGCTTCTGACCCTTGCCGGATGCGGCGCCGCTTCCCCGGGGCAGGACTCCCCCGGA
>DBWE01000069.1:269-499 GCA_002308315.1 Clostridiales bacterium UBA1246
CCGGATACTCCGTCCCCGTCGGAGACGCCCGCTTCCGAAACCCCCGCGGCATCGGAGGCCCCCGTCCCGTCCGAGCCCCCGGCGGCGGATGATGAAGCGATCCGCGTGAGCACGGCGGAAGAATTCCTCAATGCCGTTGCCCCGGGCGCCGTCATCGAGCTTGCTCCCGGTACATATAACCTTACCGAATATCTCCGCGAAGCTCCCGACAGCATCTCGGACTATGTCGT
>DBWE01000069.1:537-5448 GCA_002308315.1 Clostridiales bacterium UBA1246
CTGACGATCCGCGGCGCGGAGGGCGGCAAGGTCGAGATCCTGGCGGAGCCCCGCTACGCCGACGTGCTCTCCTTCACGGACTGTTCCGATATCGAGATCGGGAACGTCACCTTCGGCCACACGCCGGAGCCGGGACACTGCGAGGGCGCGGTGCTGCAGTTCGATCACTGCGGCGGCGTCGGGCTCAGCGGCCTTGATCTTTACGGCTGCGGCACCTACGGCGTCACCGCGGACCACACCTTCGGCCTCACGCTCAAGGATTGCGTCATCCGCGACTGCACCTACGGCATCATCGACCTCAGCTTCTGCAGCGACGCCGTCCTTGAGGGCTGCACCTTAAAGGACAACAGCGGGTTTGACATGCTGAGCGTCAACGGCTCCTGCGTTCTCTTCGACGGCTGCAGCTTCACCGGGAACACGGGCGACAGTTTTCTTCCCTCATATTATTACCGCGGGAGCGAGAGCGGCGTGCGTTTTGAGAGCTGCAGCTTCGACCGCTGGGAAAGTCAGTGCCTCAACGAGGAGCTGAAGGGCTGCGGGAACTACGTTATAGGCAATGACTGCGCCTTCAAGGTCGAGCCGGGCAGACGTATCGTGCATGCTTCAAGCATGGAGCAGCTTATCGAAAACATCGCTCCGGATACTCAGATCATGCTTGCTCCGGGCAAATATAATCTGAGCGATACTCTCTCCGAGCTCCTTGCCCGGGAGGGCGAGGATTTCAACGACAGCCGCAAATTCGTGCGCATAGAAAAAGTATATGACGGTCCGGAGCTCGTCGTCACCGGCGTGAGCGGGCTTACGATCGCTTCGGAGTCCGGCTCGGCGGCGGATACCGAAATAGTGACCGACCCGCGCTATGCCGACGTTCTGTGCTTTGAAAACTGCTCCGGCACCGGCATTACGGGCCTCACCCTGGGCCATACCGAAACCGGCGACTGCTCCGGCAGCGTGCTGTGTTTTGTCGGCTGCGGCGATACCGTGCTGCACGGGCTGGACCTCTACGGCTGCGGCGTCTACGGCATAACCGCGAATGAATGCGGCCTGCTCTCCTGCTTCGATTCGACCGTCCGCGACTGTGAATACGGCGCGCTGGAGTTCTACGGCGCACGGGGACGGCATATGCTCCTCAACTGCGTTATGACCGGCTCCGGCGGCGGAGGATCATATTACGCGGACGACGAGTCCGGCGGCGAGTTTTACTTCTGCCGCTGCACCTTCGGCGACAGGGAAAGCAGCGGCCTGTTTTACCTTGCTTCCGGCGGCGTGATCGCCGCGGAGGATTGCAGCTGGTCGGACGCGGCGGATTACACCGAATATTATTACGAGGATTATGAGTCTGATTATGAGCCGACCGCTTTGGATACGTCCTGCCTCAGGGTCGTCTCCTTTGACGAGCAGGTGCTGACGTCCGACGAATACTATATCTGCTACGAGACCGTGGACAATCTGTCCGGAGACGTGAGCTTTGAGTCGGACGACGTGAGATTTCTCACCTTTGAGGAGGACGGCAGCGGCTGCTTCTGGACGGACGACGAAAAAGGACGTCCCTTCAAATACGCGATGGACAGCGCGTATTCCTGCTCTCTCTCCTTTGACGACGGCGCGAATGCCTCCTTCGGTCTTTACGCCGACAAGGGCGGAGCGGCGCCCTTCGGCGAAGAGGGCGACGTCTGGCTCGCTCTGTATCTTGACGGCGAGACGCTCTGGTTCTACTGAGCGGTCGGCCTGACCCGTGCGGAACGGCAGACCTTACGGCTCAGGCCGCGGCAGCCGTACGGCGGCATAAATCGAAAAAAAATTGACTCCGGCGAGACGCCGGAGTCATTTTTTCATTTGCTTGCGCGGTTCACTTGTCCTCGGGAAGACCGGCGTCCGGAGTCCCGCCGTACATGGTCTCATAGAACGTCGCGGAAACGGCGACGCTGACAGACTCGTTGTAACGCACGCCGTCCACGACCGTTCCGCCGGAGGTCTGCTCCGCCGGAGCGCGTTTAAGCTCCTTGACGTACTGTATGCTGCTCAGCAGGCAACGATACTCGCTTTCCGACAGCTGCCGTATTATCCGCTTTGCTTCTCCGAAGGAGCCGGTGCGGAACTGCAGCTTGAAATTCCTGCGTATCTGGTCGCCGTCCTTCGTCACGCCGGAGAAGGACACGGAATAGCTTTCCGCCGTCTCGAGCACGCCGTTGAGCAGCGAGAGCTCCGCCTTGGAGTTGTTGTAGCTCTCCATACGGCTCGCCGACTGCAGCTCTCCGATGCTGTCGAGCTCCGCGCGCATCTTCTTGAGCTGGCTTTCCTTCGCCAGCGATATGAGCAGCTCCGTCTGCAGGTCCTCACGCTCGCTGTTCGCCCGCTCGATGGCTTCGGTGCAGGGCACGTGAAGGAAGCGGTAATACCCCAAGGCGAGCAGCAGCAGTATCAAGACCGCCAGCAGCGCCTTTTCCTTGGTCGTAAAATCCCGGCTCAGTACCTTCATTGCTCCGCCGCCTCCTCCGGATCGCTGAGATAGATCACCGCGTTAGCGAGGACCTTTTCGCCGTCGTCATAAACTACCGTGCGATTTGCGGCGAAGTCGCTCGTGGCGGTGTTCACCTCGCAGTAGCTTACCATGGGCTCTTCCAGCAGGGCCTGGACCATGTCGTTGATCTCCTGCAGCGTGTCTCCCGCGAGGATAAGAGAGAGCTTGTTCCCGTTCAGATCCCATTCGCTCACGTCGGTGCGCGGGAAAACGATGCGCTCCAGCAGCTCCATTACCGCTGTGCGGTCCACCAGGGCCAGCTCCTCCTCGGTCATGCCGGAATAGGTGTAATGCGCGTAAACGTCGTTCAGCTCGCCGTAGCCCGCGATGCGCGCGCGGCTGTCGTTGAGCTCGGAGCGCACCTCCGCCGCGGCCCTCTGCGCCTCGCTCACCTGTTCCAGACGGTCGTAAACCAGGAATTTGCCTATCGCGAAAGCCGCCGCGGCGATAACGACGAGCATTATCATCGCGAGCCACCAGCGCGTCCGTTTTACGCCGACGACGGCGAAGTTGATCGTTTCCTTGGTCGGAAGGCGGCCGCGGAAGAGCTCCGGCCGCGCGGAAGGAGCGGCCTTTTTCTGCCGGGTCGGCTGAATATCCAATAACGGCATACCGTACCCTCCCCTCAGTCCATTCCTATGCCGATGGCCTGAATGTAGTCAAATCCGTCGACCAGCTCCGCGTCGGTACGCACGAGCTCGTCGGCGATGCGCACGTCTATATCCAGCGTATCGCGTATGCTGTCCCGCAGCGGCATGATCTCTGCTCCGCCGCCGCCGAGCCAGCATTCGTTCACGCTGCTGTCCGGGTTGCTGAAGCGGTAGAAGTTCAGCGCGCGCATCAACTCCACGGAAATGCTGTCGTAGGCGGCGCGGCAGTAAGGCGCGCTCTGCACGTTCTCGAAATCCGTCAGAAGATAGGTATGCGCCAGCTGTCTGTCCACGCCCTTCTGTTCCGCTATGATGTCGTTGAGCGAGGAAAGGCCGATATCCAGCACGCGCGTGGCGATATGCCGCGGACCGCGGAACATATACATGCGTATGGCGCGGAAGCCGAGATCGAGTATGCAGTGCTCCGCGTCGCGCTCCCCGGTCCGGCGTTCATAATCGCGTATCAGCGCGAGATACGCGCATTCCGCCGGCGCGGCCTTGGCAAGCTTGAGCCCCGCCTTGCGCATCACGGCGCGCCAGTCGTCTATCACGGCCGACGGCACGGCGGAGAGCAGCAGCTGCATGCGGTTTTCGCCGTTTTCATCTCCCGCGGGCGCTTCGGCGTCCTCGGGGACGGCTCCCTCCGCGCTTACCGGAAGCGGGGGGACGACGGCGTAATCGAAGATATAGCTCTTCAGCTCGCCCGTGATGTAGTCGCTGAATTCGTACGGTATGTTGTACGCCAGCTGCTCCGCGTTCATGCGGGGCATGGCCACCGTGCGCAGGTAGCATACGTCGCCGGACAGGATCACCGCTCCGTTTCCGGCACGGATACGGTTTTCCCTGATCGTCTTCGCGATCAGCTCGCCCAGCGCCTCCGTGGAGGTCACGTGTCCCTCCCTCAGCAGATTGAGCGGCATCGGCACGGCGGCGGTTTTTTTTACGACTCCGCCCCTGACCAGCGCCAGCTTGAGCATGTCATGCCCGACGTCGATACCCAAATACGTTTTTGCCATCGTCAGGTCTCCTTATCGCGATCCTCCGGGGGATCATAAAAACAGTCCGAGATACCACTCCGCCAGCGGCGGCCCGAAAAAGAGCATGACCGCCGCGGCGGCGGAAAGCGCCGGACCGAACGGGAATTGCTTCCCTCCGGTTTTTTTCGTTGCGAGCGCCTGCGCAAGTCCGAGCACGCAGGCAAGGATCAGTGCGAAAAGCGTCGGCATGAAGCCGAGATAAAGTCCGATAACGGCGAGGAGCTTCACGTCTCCCCCGCCCAGTGATTCCTTTTTCAGCAGTCTGTCCGTGACAAGGCTCAAAAGCAGGATACCGCCTCCGTACGCGACGCCCGCGGCGAGGTGCAGCAGCGCGTCGACCGCGCCGTTCCATAAAAGCGGCAGCGCCGCGAGCCATATCAGCGCCGCCGCGAGCAGCGCCCCGTCGGGGATCTCCGAAATTTCCGCGTCCACCAGGGCCAGCAGGAAAAGGCAGCCGAGAAACAGCCAGTTTCGCAGGCAGAGCACGCTCGGGCCGAAGCGCAGCAGCGCCGCGGCGGTCAGCAGGCCGAAAAAGAGCTCCGCGAGGAAATATCGCGGTGGTATCCTTGCCCCACAATATCGGCAGCGTCCCCGCAGTATGATCCGGTTGACAAGCGGTATCAGGTCGATCGCGCCGAGAGCGTGTCCGCAGTCCGGACAGCGGCTCCTCCCCTTTGCAAAGGGCTCTCTCCGCGCGATGCGG
>DBWE01000069.1:5490-5976 GCA_002308315.1 Clostridiales bacterium UBA1246
CAAAGTATAACGCACCGGACTATCAGTCCGGGCGGCAGGTCAAACACAGGCATCTATCCTCCGTTCGGAGTAGGGGTCGGTTTTCTTCCGGAAAAGGCACTCCGCTCCGCTCCCGGGCCGAGCGGAGTGCCGCGTGTTATGCGCGAATACTAATTCTTCCGAATTATGATTTGGGCGTTATAGCCAACGTGATCTTGCCGTCTTCATCCATATCAACTACCACGGTCGCACCCTTGGAAAGGGTATACGCGGCAGCAGCAGGGGCAGGCAGATCCACGGAGTAGGATCCTGATGTCAGAGCTCTGCCGTCAGCAGTGGTCTGACCCTTGGACTGCGCGACAAAGGTCTTCGCGGAACCTGTGCTGCTGAAAGTCTCATCAATCTTTTCGATCTGTACTTCAGCGTACGCAGCGCGGATATTCGCGGCATCGGCCGCAACGGCTGCCTTTTCAACAGCATTGGTGAATACCGGGATCGCGATAGCAA
>DBWE01000095.1:0-1043 GCA_002308315.1 Clostridiales bacterium UBA1246
TACGGCTTCATCGCGGTTTCCGGTCTTAAGATGATCCAGAAGGTCGACCTCAACAACAACCGCAATCTGTTTGTCGTTTCCATGATCCTGATCGCGGGCGTAGGCGGGCTGACTGTCAACTTCACAGTTTTTGACCATCAGATCACGCTCACGACCGTTGCCTGCGCGCTGATCCTCGGCATCCTCGCCAACGTCATGCTTTCAAAGGAAAAGGACGAGAAGTAAGAAGCACCGCCGATATGCGATAATTCCAGGAATGCTCCCTCCCGGAACGTTTCCCCGTTCGTCCGCGGAGGGGGCATTCGGCATGAAATCAGGCGCATTTTCAAGGGCTATTGTTTTTTATGAAGAAAGGTGCTAAATTATAGTACGGTATTTTTATTATAAAAAAGAGGTAAGCTAACAATGGAAGAATTCAAAGTTGTCATCGAAGGTTCCGGCAAACATCTTCACGTTACAAGAGAGCATCTTGATATACTCTTCGGAAAAGGCTTTGAGCTCGAGCCCAAAAAGGCGCTTTCTCAGCCCGGTCAGTACGCGTCGACTCAGAAGGTCGACATAACCGGCCCCAAAGGCACGATGAAGGGTCTTACCATTATCGGGCCCTGCCGCAAGCAGACTCAGGTGGAGCTTTCCTTTACCGACGCCCGCGCCCTGGGCCTCACCCCGCCCATCCGCCTCAGCGGCGATCTTGCCGGCAGTCCCGGCTGCACCATAACCGGACCCTGCGGGACCGTTACGATAGACGAAGGCGTCATCGTATCCAAGCGTCATCTTCACTGCTGCCCCGAGGACGCGGAAAAATACGGCATCACCGATCATGAGATCGTTCAGGTCAAGGTCGGCGGCGAGCGCGCGCTCATCTTCGACGAGGTCGAGGCGAGAGTCGGCCCCACCCACGCCACCTTTATCCATGTGGACTATGACGAAATAAACGCTGCGGCGCTTTTCACCGATACCCTCGGTACGGTACTGAAAAAGCAATAATTTCGGGAGAATACTCAGCCCATGTCAAGGCGCATGCTTGTGGTAAGAAACCCCAG